>CAZFUK010000822.1:0-2373 GCA_964522005.1 uncultured Anaerolineales bacterium
ACGCGAGGGCGCCTAGCACAAGGCCCAATGCGAGGGCCAGGGCGAGGACCGCCAGGACAATAAAGCGTCTCATTCAAGTACCTCCCTTCGAAAGCATCGAGACAGTTGGGTGGACAGTCGCGCTATCCACCCGTGCGGCGGATAAATAAGCGCAGGATTAATCTCGGATTAATCTTCCTCCTTACTAACGCGAGGGGGGAGTCAGGGATACGGCAAGAGACGATCCCCCTAAAAATTCACAAATTCACCCAAATACTCGCGCAGACGTTGGGCAAAGAGTGCGGCGATGAGTACAATCTTTACGTGTCATCGCCGCAGGCGAGGTGGGACCGAGATAGGAGCGGGGCAAAGATCGAGGCAAGACGACGCAAGAGGAGAGAGACATGGATCAGTCCGAGGCGCTCGAAACAATCTTTGAATTTGAGGGGGCCTACGGTGGGCGGCAGTCACGCGACCAGGTCATCCGCGCGTTCCGCGAGGCCCTCGCCATTCTGGAGAACCTCCGCACCCGTGACGTGCTGTGCCCGCCCTTCCGCGTCCAGGCCACCATCGAGGAGGACTAGTGGCCGTGCGGAGCAAGCGATTTATCGCCGTCGCCGGCAATATCGGCGTCGGCAAGTCCACGCTGACCGGGTTGCTGGCCCAACGGCTCGGCTGGCAGCCCTTCTACGAGGCGGTGGACGACAACCCCTACCTGGCCGACTTCTACGCCGACATGACGCGCTGGTCGTTCCACTCGCAGGTCTTCTTCCTGTCGCGCCGTCTCCAGCATCACCGCCACATCCTGGACCAGCCCCAGAGCGCGATTCAGGATCGCTCGGTCTATGAGGACGCCGAGATCTTCGCCGCCAACCTGCACCGCCAGGGACGCATGAGCGACCGCGACTATGCCACCTACCGCTCGCTCTACGACGGGGTCAACCTGTTCCTGCCGCCGCCCGACCTGTTGGTGTATCTGCGCGCCTCCGTCGCCACCCTGACCCGGCGCATCGCCATGCGCGGGCGGGCCTTCGAGCGCGACATTGACCCCGACTACCTGGTCCAGTTGAACAGCCTCTATGAGGCCTGGGTCGCCCGCTTCACGCTCTGCTCGGTGCTGACCGTCCCAGCCGACGAGCTTGACTTTGTCTGGCACACGCCGCACCTGGAACTGATTATCCAGAAGATCGAGGAACGGCTGAGCGGCCAGGAGGTGGTGCGCTTCGAGCTGTGAGCTAGACGGAGGACGGACGACGGACGACGGACCAGGAACTGTGTAATACGCATTACGCATTACGACATCAGGCTGACAGGCCGTCCCTCACGTGCCGACTGGCGGGCCGCGTCAATCACCCGCATGTTGGCGACGGCGTCCGACGGCGGCAAGGGCACAGGCCGCGCCGCCAGGACGGCGTCCGCGAACTCCTCGACCATGATTTGGTACTGGTCCACAGCCGGGAAGGCTAGCATCTCGACGCTCCCATCGGCCCGTTCCAGGTGGAGGACGGACTCGGCCTGGCCCGGCAGCCACGCTGTGGGCACTTCCACCCGGCCCTCCGTCCCCACCACCTCGGCCAGCATGCGGCGCGGGACCTGGAACGAACAGTCCACCTCGGCCAGGGCGCCACTGGGGAAACGCAGCGCCGCCACCAGCAGTTCATCTACCCCTGACCGCTGCCCCACCTGCCCAAACGCGAAGACCTCGGCCGGCTCTTGCCCCAGCATGTAGCGCGCGAAGTTGATGCCATAGCAGCCCACGTCCATCACCGCCCCGCCACCCAGGCTCGGGTCGAGGCGGATATTGGGTAGGCGCGTCATCTTGAACGAGAAGGCCGCGCGCACCAGGCGCACCTCGCCAATGGCGCCCGTCTCCACCAGCCGGCGCAACTCGCGCATGCGGGGGTGGAAGCGGTACATGAAGGCTTCCATCAGCTCAAACGACGATCCCTGGGCCGCCTGCCGCATCGTCTCGGCTTCCGCCGCATCCAGCCCCAGCGGCTTCTCGCACAGGACGTGCTTGCCTCGCGCCAGTGCCTCTAGCGTCCACTCGCGGTGCAGGCTGTTGGGCAGGGGGATGTACACCGCCTCGATGTCCGGGTCTTTGAGCATCTCCCCATAGCTGCCGTAGACACGCGGGATGTTGAACTGCTGGGCCCCGGCATCGGCCTTGCCAAACCCTCGGCTGCTGACGGCGAACAGTTCGCCATTGCGCGACGCCCGGATAGCGGGCATCACCGCTTTGAGGGCAATGTTCGCCACCCCCACCACGCCCCATCGGAGCCGACGCGGATTCTCGTTGTGAGCCATAGCTACCGTTCCTCCTTAGGGGCTTAATGCGTTGGCTTCGCTCTGTTGCAAACACGCTGCGACTGTCATGCTGAGCGAAGCGAAGCA
>CAZFUK010000823.1:0-2368 GCA_964522005.1 uncultured Anaerolineales bacterium
CTCCTGGACGCGCCGCTCCGCGCCGACGATCAGGCCCCGCGCCACGACGCCCGCTTCACTTTCCAGCGGATGGAGTTCGTAGACATAACAGGGGTCACGGTCCTCGAAGCGGAAGTAGCCCTGAGCGTCAGTGACGACCGTGCGCACGGGACCCGCGCCCTGAATCCACAACTGGACCGTCTTGCCGGCCAGCCCTGACGCCGCTCCGCACTGGGGCAGCAGATAACCCTGGATGACGCCGTAGGGTGGCGGGGCGTTGAGAATCAAGGGCGGTATGGGGGTACTCGACACCGGGTAGCACGGCAGAGAGAAGGAGTCCTCGTAGCCCTCCTGCTCGATGACACCGCCGCCGAGGTCGGGGAACGGCACGGGGCGGTGGGCGAGCTGGACCGTGATACTATAGGTCTCGCCCGCGCGAATGTTGCCCAGGTTGACCCGGCTGAGGGGGTCCGCGCCGCCGGAGAAGATGATCTGACCGAGCTGGTCCCGCACCGTCACCTGGCGCCCGGCCATGGTGTTGAAGTCGGTGGTGTTCGCGTGGCACAACTGCAAGGTCACGGAGACGAAGGCGCACTCAGGACCCGGCGTGGCGGTGGCCGTCACGGTGGGCGTTGGCGTGACTGTCGGGTAGGCCAGCGTATAGCGGATGTCCACGTAGCCAAAGTTGAACGAGCCGAAGCGCTCGCGCGGCACGCTCACGCGCGGCATGCCGGGGCAGGGGATGAGGGCGACCCCCGACTGAGCCAGCCAGGTGGGCGAGGCGGGGTCGCCTTCGGGTTCGAGCATCACGTTTTGGTCTGGCGGCAGGGTGATGCCACTGATGACCGTACTGCCACTCGAGTCGGCTACGGCGACGCGGGTGTTGCCGTCGGGCAGCCGGGCGAGGATGGTCGTGCCGGCCAGGGGGTAGTCCGTCCCAAAGTTGAAAAAGGCGTCACAGCCCAGGTCAATGTACGCCCGCACGACCAGGACACCGTTGCAGAGGTGGGCCGGGTTGTTCGGGTCGCAGGCGAAGGGCGTCTGGGTGACGGTGGGGGTCTTGGTGGGGGTGCGCGTCACCGTGGGGGTGCGGGTGGCCGTGGCCGTACCGGTCGGGCGGCGGGTGAACGTGGCCGTCGGTGTGACCGGCGTCGGCGTCATGGAGGGCGTCAGCGTCGCGCCGGGCGCGTTGGGGTCGAGGCGCCCAATGCGCTGGCCCGCGGCCTCGGTAAACCAAATCGCGCCATCTGGCCCCGCCGTAATCCCCTCTGGCCCACTGTTGGGCGTCGGGACCTGGTAGAAGCTCACCTGTCCGGCCGTTGTAATGCGGCCAATATTGGAGCCGTGCCCCTCGGTGAACCAGAGCGCGCCGTCTGGGCCGACGGTGATCTGGTTGCCGCCGCCATACTGGTCAGGACCCGACACCCCGTACTCGACGCTGACGCCATCCGTCGTCATCCGTCCCACGCAGCAGCTATCGCGGGTATACCACAGCGCCCCATCAGGACCCGTGACGATACCGATTGGCTCGGAAAGGTCGGGCCGCAGCGGGTATTCGGTGACGACACCGCTGGTGGTGATGCGGCCAATCGCCACCGCTAGCTCGGTAAACCAGAGCGCGCCGTCCGGGCCGACGGTAATGGCCTGCGGCGCGCGGTAGGGGTCGAGGGCATATTCAGTGACCACCCCAGTGGTGGTGATGCGGCCGATCTTGCTGGCGCAGGCCTCGGTGAACCACAACGCCCCGTCCGGCCCCCGTGTGATGCCCTGGGGGCAACTGCCGGGCGTCGGCAGGGTGAAGGAGCTAATCACGCCGCCTGTCGTGATCCGTCCGATCTGGTTACTATCCCGCAGGGTAAACCACAGGGCGCCATCCGGTCCGACCGTGATTCCCAACGGCAGCGCCATATCCTTGGGTAACTCGAAGTCCGTGAAACTGCCGCCTGTCGTCAGCCGTCCAATACGGCCGCCCAACTCGGTAAACCAGAGCGCGCCGTCGGGACCGACGACAATCTCCAGGGGCGTGTTTGGGTTGGGGAGGGGGTACTCGGTGATCTGGCCGGCCAGGGGCGGGCTGGGGGTCAGGGGAAGCGGCGTGGGAAAGGCGGTGCTGGTCGCTTCGGGCGCCGGGTCGGTGTGGAGGGCGCTGTCGGCGACGGTGAGGCGGGGCAGGGCCACGCCGAGCCAAACGAGGCCGACGACCAGCGCGAGGGGGGCCAGCCGGCGCAGGCGCTGGGACAGGGATCGGACACCCTGATGCGGCGAACGTGACATGGATCCTCCTCTAGCAAGCGTTGGTCAAGAGTTGACCGAGGGGACTCCATTATATCACGGCTACCGCTGCTTGTCTACCAGTATGTCATCTTTGTCTAAAATCTGCGATTGCGCT
>CAZFUK010000824.1:0-2367 GCA_964522005.1 uncultured Anaerolineales bacterium
GGGCTACGCGCTGGCCTGGACCGTGGCCGACGTGGGCGGGCGGTGGCTGAGCGGCTTGGTCTGGCTGGCCGTACTCGCGCTGGCCGTCCTCGGCGTGTTCGGGCTGGGGCCGCGCTCGGCCTACCGCCAGGCGCGCGAGTTGGGCGCCCGCCTGCGTGCCCCGGCGCCCCCGCTTGCCCCCACCCCGCCCGCCGCCCCGGCCCCTGAACCCCCGGCCGAGCCTACCCCCACCGAGCAGACGCCTCTGCCCACGCCCCGCCCGCGCCGCAGGAAGGCCGCCGAGCCGCTGCCCGATGGGGTCCAGGGCGTGACGGCGCAGTTGCCCATGCTGCCCCCGATTGAGCTACTCGAACGCGGCTCCAAAATTCGCTACCGCGATGACGAAGTCCGCGAGCGGAGCCAGATCATCGAGGAGACGCTGGCCGCGTTTGGGGTGCCCGCCCGCGTCGTCTCGGTCAACCAGGGGCCGGCCATCACCCAGTTTGGCGTCGAACCGGGCTACCTGGAACGGCGCGGCGCGGACGGCACGACCGAACGGCGCAAGATCAAGGTCAGCAAGATTCTCTCGCTCCAGAACGACCTGGCGCTGGCCCTGGCGGCACCGTCGTTGCGCATCGAGGCCCCGGTGCCGGGCCGCAGCGTCGTCGGCATCGAAGTGCCCAATGGGTCCACGACGCGCGTCGCCCTGCGCAACCTGATGGAGACGCCCGCCTACCAGAAGATGACCTCCTCGCTGCGGCTGGCGTTGGGCGAGAACGTGCGCGGCGCGGCGGTCGTGGCCGACCTGGGCCGCATGCCGCACCTGCTCATCGCCGGCCAGACCGGCTCCGGCAAGTCGGTATGCATCAACTCCATCATCGCCTGCCTGCTCTACAACAATACGCCCGACACGCTCAAGCTGCTGCTGGTGGACCCCAAGCGCGTCGAGTTGGTCGGCTTCAACGGCGTGCCGCACCTGCTCGCGCCCGTCGTGGTCGAGATGGAAGAGGTCGTCGGCGCGCTGCGCTGGGCGATTCAGGAGATGGACCAGCGCTACCAGGCCTTCGCCGCCCACGGTGTGCGCAACCTGGAGGGGTACAACAAGAAGATGGCGGCGACGGCGGGCGACCCGCTGCCCTATATCGTCATCATCATTGACGAGTTGGCCGACCTGATGATGGTCGCCGCTGAAGAGGCCGAGCGCCTCATCTGCCGCCTGGCCCAGTTGGCCCGCGCCACGGGCATCCACCTCATCCTGGCGACGCAGCGGCCCTCCACCGACGTGGTCACCGGCCTCATCAAGGCCAACTTCCCGGCCCGCATCGCCTTCGCTGTCGCCAGCCAGATCGACTCGCGCGTCATCCTCGACTATGGCGGCGCGGAGAAGCTGCTCGGCCGAGGCGACATGCTCTACGTCGCGCCCGACGCGCCCGCCCCCGAACGCCTCCAGGGCGTCCACGTCACCGACCGCGAACTGGATAAGCTGGTCAAGTTCTGGCGGCGCGTGGCCGGGCCGACCGCGCCCCACGCCGAGCCGGCGCCCTGGGCCGGCCTCCTGGGTGAGGAGGACTCGGCCGACGAGAAGCTCATCGCGGAGGCGACGACGCTCGTGCGCCAGTACCGCACCGCCTCGGTGTCCTTCCTGCAGCGCCGCCTGCGCATCGGCTACCCGCGCGCCGCGCGGCTGCTGGACGAACTGGAGGAGCGGGGGGTCATCGGCCCGGCCGAGAATGGCCGGTCGCGGCCCGTGCTGCGGGTGGAGGACGAGGAGGCGATGACGTCGGAACAGGGGCTGGGGAGCAGGGGCCAAGGGCCAGGGGATGGCGGACAGGGGCCGGGGGCTAGAGGCTGGGAAGACAAGTGATGCGCGGGCTGGTTGTCGTGGGGCTGCTGGTGGCTGCCCTGGTGGGCCTGGGGCCGATGGTTTTGTCAGGTGGACCGACGTCCGCGTACACCACGGGGAACATGATCGCCACCCAGACGCCCTTCCCGTTGTACCTGCCCCACCTGGCGCACCGGGTCGGTGGCACGCCGACCCCGCGCCCGACCTCCACCCTGCCGCCGCCCATCATCCCCGACCCCTATCCGGGCACGATCTGCCCGGTCCAGGGCGGCGCCTACATCTGCTGGCCGTCGGCGCGCTATAGCCTGTCGCGCGGGCCGGGCGAGGCGTGTGGCTCGGGCATGACGCCTGTGTTCTACCTCGTGTCGGACAGTGTGAACCTCGAACTGTACCAGGGCCGCCAGGTCGTGCTGCGCGGCGAGCGGGTAGACAGTCCGAGTTGCGTCCCGCTCCTGCGGGTGACGAGTCTGGAGGTCGCCACGCCGACCCCATAAAAACGCCCGCGCTTTCCTTGAGGACGCGCGGGCGTTGGTTTACAAGCAGCC
>CAZFUK010000825.1:0-2363 GCA_964522005.1 uncultured Anaerolineales bacterium
AGCTCGACCGTGGCTCGATCTTGAGGAGGAGCGCCAGGAGGATGTAGGACGTCAGCAGGGAGCTGCCGCCGTAGCTGACAAACGACAGCGTCACGCCCGTCAGCGGCAGGAGCTTGAGGTTGCCGCCAATGATGATCAGGGTCTGGAGGGCGATGACCGTCGTGAGGCCGAGGGCCAGGAGTTGGCCATACTCCTCGCGGGCGACCGTCGCCACGCGGTAGCCGCGCACGATGAACAGGGCGAACAGGCCGAGGACGGCCAGCCCGCCCATCACCCCCCACTCTTCCACAATGGCGTTGAAGATGTAGTCAGTGTGGACGGCGGGGATGTAGTTGGCGTAGCCGTAGCCCAGCCCCTGGCCGAGCAAGCCGCCCGACGCCAGCGCGATCAGCCCCTGGACGATCTGATAGCCCTGCTCGTTGGCGACGGACCACGGGTCGAGCAGGATGTCGAAGCGGGTGCGGACGTAGCTCAGCGTGCGGCCCACGATGTAGACACTGAGCGCGAAGAAGCCCAGCCCGACGAGGGCATAGCGGGCGCGGCCCGTCGCTACATAAATCATGACCAGGAAGACGCCGTAGTAGATGAGCGCGGGGCCGAGGTCGCGCTGGACGATGAAGAACAGCATAGACAGGCCCCACAGGGCGAGCATGCCAAAGACGGCTTGCGGCTGCGGGATGCGCAGCGCGCCCCAGGCCAGGCTGTAGGACGGGTTGCGCAGTTGGTCGCGCCAGCGTTCGAGGAACGCGGCCAGGAAGACCACCAGCAGGATGCGCACCAGTTCCGGCGGCTGGAAGGAGAACGAACCGATGCCGACGCTCGACGCGTTGGGGCCGGCGCCTGCTCCTGCCCGGCCGGCCACCAGGGTGACGGCGAGCAGGCCGATGCCCGTGATGGCCCAGAAATAGGGGTAGCGCCGCAGCCAGCGCAGGTCCGACGGCAGGACCAGCAGCATGACGATGAACGCGCCGATGCCGAGCAGCAGCCAGTTGAACTGCCGGGCGGCCAGGGCGGGCGCCAGGCGATACGTCATCACCAGGCCGAGCGCCTGGAGGCAGCCGACAATGGGCAGCAGATAGGGGTCGGCGCGGGGCGCGCGGACCGAGAGGGCCAGGTGCGCCAGGACCAGCCCGGCCACCAGGCCCAGGGCGGGCCGCAAGTCCTCCGCGTTTGGCCAGCGGTCGCGCAGCACGGCGGCCAGCAGCGCGAAGCTGCCCAGCGCCAGGGCGGCGGGGAAGAGCAGGAGCAGCAACTCGCGCGGGCGGAAGGTAAAACTGGGTCGGGTTGGTAAGGTTTGGGTTGCCATAGTGGTTTAATGCAGGTATTTATCCAACAGCAGCCCTAACCGCTGCTTGACCTCGGCCGGGACCGCGTCGGGAGCGGTGGCGATGGCAGTCGCCAGGGCGCTGCCGCAGCCGTCGTTGCAGGCGGCCTCCGCCAGGCGCGGGATGGCCGCTTTGAGGATACGCTGGGCCGCCGCGACGTTCTCGGTCAGCACCTGGATGACCATCTCCGTCGTGACTGGCTCCTCGCTGTGGTGCCAGACATCGTAGTCGGTGACGAGAGCCAGGCAGGCGTAGCACATCTCAGCCTCGCGGGCCAGGCGCGCTTCAGGCAGGGCCGTCATGCCTATGATGTCGAGGCCCCACTGACGAAAGAGGCGCGACTCGCCCTTGGTCGAGAACTGCGGCCCCTCGATGACCACCAGCGTGCCCCCGTCGTGGACCTCGGTCCCGCTCACCTCGCGGCCGGCCTCGAGGAGCACTTGACGTAAACTGCCGCAAAATGGGTCGGCGATGCCCACGTGGGCGACGATGCCGTCCTCGAAGAAGGTGTTGGCGCGCAGGCGGGTGCGGTCGAAGAGCTGGTCAGGAACCACAATGTGGCGCGGGGCGATTTCCTCGCGCAGGCTGCCGACGGCGCTCACCGAGATGATCTGCTCCACGCCCAGGGACTTGAGCGCCCAGATGTTGGCGCGCACGGGCAGGGCGGTCGGGTTGATACGGTGGCCTCGGCCGTGGCGCGGCAGAAAGGCGACGCGCTGGCCCGCCAGCGTTCCCACGGTGATGCTGTCACTCGGCGGGCCAAACGGCGTGGAGACGGCGATCTCTTCGATGTCGCCCAGTTCGGGCATGTGGTACAGACCGCTCCCGCCGATGACGCCGACGCGGGGCTGGGGCTGGGACATGGTGGCTCCTCCAGCAGGGGGGATGGGATGGCTACGAGTGGCTGTGGCGTATTGTACACCAGCGAGCGCGGAATATCAAGCAGGGCCAGGGGGCGAGGGTACTTTCAAAGTCGTACTCGTCCTTAACCCCTTCCCCCCGCCCCCTTCCCTGCCAAGGAAGGGGGAGCCAATCAGA
>CAZFUK010000826.1:0-2361 GCA_964522005.1 uncultured Anaerolineales bacterium
GATGGCGCTCATCGGGGTGACGAAGCCGGCGGCCGGGGTGATGGCGACGAGGCCGACGACGGCGCCCGTCACGAAGCCGAGGACGCTCGGCTTGCCGTCCTGCCAGGTCAGGAACATCCAGACCAGGCCGGCGGCAGCGGGGGCGGTGTTGGTGTTCACCAGGGCGTAGACCGCCAGGCCGTTGGCGGCCAGGGCCGACCCGCCGTTGAAGCCGAACCAGCCGACCCACAGCAGCCCGGCGCCCAGGACGGTAAAGGGGATGTTGTGGGGTTCCATCGGGGCGCGGCCAAACCAGCGGCGCGGGCCAATGGCGAGCGCGAAGGCCAGGGCCGAGAAGCCGGCCGAGACGTGGACGACCGTGCCGCCCGCGAAGTCCAGTGCGCCCATCGAGCGCAGGAAGCCGCCCACGCCCCAGACCCAGTGCGCCAGGGGGTCATAGACCAGCGTGGCCCACAGCAGGATGAACAGCAGGTAGGTCTTGAACTTGATGCGCTCGACAAACGCGCCGGTGATGAGGGCGGGCGTGATGACGGCGAACATCATCTGGTAGGCCGCGAACAGCAGATGGGGGATGGTGGCGGCGTAGTCGGCATTGGGCGCCGCGCCGACGCCGTTGAGGCCGAGGAAGTTCAGGCCGCCCACGAGGCCGCCCATGCTCTGCCCGAAGGCCAGCGTGTAGCCATACAGCACCCACTGAATGCTGATGACGCCCATGGTGACGATGCTCAGGTTGAGCGTCGAGAGGGCGTTCTTTTTGCGGACCATGCCGCCATAGAAGAAGGCCAGGGCCGGTGTCATCATTAACACCAGGGCCGTGGCGACGATGACCCACGCGGTATCGCCCGCGTTCAAGTTGTCCATACGGTTCTCCCTCCTCGGATGATGTGGGATACGGGCTGCGTATTGCGTCATGCGTATCCGAAACAGGAAAATACGAAATACGCACTACGCAATACGAAGAAATAAGAAAAGCCCCTGGTCGCCGCAGAGTCGGCTGGTACCAGAGGCTTCACGGGCCTGTCGAGCGCGCCTATAGGCCGCTCGTATGGAGTTAGCGGGTCGCGGCGAAGCTCTCGCCGCTCGTAGGGGGCATTATACACAAGCAGGCGGGCTTTGTCAAGCCCCCGGCGCCCCGATTTGCTTAGCCGCCGACATAGACGATGCGGTAGACGTTCCCGTTGCGGTCATCGCTGACGAACAACTCGCCGCCTGGCCCCACCGCTACCCCCGCCGGCCGCCCCCACGCCTGGGCGCAGTCCTGGTTGGCGTTGTCGCGGAAGCCGGTCAGGAATGGCTCACCCGCCACCGGCTGCCCATCCTGCACCCGCACCATCTGGACCTTGCAGTCGCGGGGCACGCTGCTGTTCCAGGAGCCGTGGTAGGCGACAAACAGGTTGCCCTGGTAGGCGGCCGGGATCTGGGCTTTGGTGTAGCGGGCCATGCCAATGGGCGCCTGGTGGGCCAGGTCGGTGAACAGGGCGGGCGTCGCCTCGTCGCAACTGCCCAGCCGGGCCAGGTTCACCCGCTGGTCGCGGACTTCCCGGGTCCCGTCGGGTGTCCGTCCTAGCGTCGGCGTGTAGCAGTACGGCCAGCCGTAGTGCTTGCCCTTCTCGACCTGGATGACGATTTCCTCGGGCGGCGCGTCGTTCCCCAGGCCGTCGCTGCCGTTGTGGTTAGCCCACAGCCGGCCGTCGTCCAGGAACAGGAAGTCAATGCTGTTGCGCAGCCCCTCGGCCCACAGGCCGCGGCGGCGCTGGTCGGCGTCGTTGGCGTAGGGGTTGTCGGCGGGGATGGAGCCGTCCGGGTTGAAGCGCTGGATGGCCGCGCGGCGCGGGTCCTGTTCGGGAGTATTGTTGCTGCTCGACCCGGCTGAGACGTACATCTTGCCATCCGGGCCGAAGTGGACGGTACGGGTAACGTGGCCGGTGGGGCCGGGGATGTTGGCCGTCACGACTTCGCGCGCCTCGAAGCGGCCATCGCCGTCGGCATCGCGGATGCGCTCGACTTTGTCGCCCTGCGCGATGTACAGCCAGCCCTGGAACCACTCAATCCCATGCGGGATGTTGAAGCCCGACGCGAGCACCTCGCGGCCATCGGCCAGACCGTCGCCGTTGGTGTCGGCCAGCCGAATCACCGCCCCCGCGCCGCGCTCGGCCACGTACAATTGGCCGTCCGGCCCAATCGTCATGAGACGGGGCTGGTTCAGGCCCCGCGCGAACAGCCGCACGGCGAAGCCCTGCGGCACGCGCAGCCGGGCGCTCGCCGCGTCGTCCGGCGGGACGACCACGGGGCGAGCCGGCGCGGTTGGGCTGGCGGGGGGTTGCGTGGCAGGGGGTTGCGTGGGTGGTGATTGGGTGGATG
>CAZFUK010000827.1:0-2360 GCA_964522005.1 uncultured Anaerolineales bacterium
AGGGAGCGCAGCCGGCGCGGCGACATCGGCGGCGTCCCGGCGCTGGCGTCGAAGTCGCGCGTCGTCGTCCCGTCGGTGGACGCGCCCTGCATGGTCGCGGCGGCCTGGGCCGCTTCCGCCAGGGCCTTGCCGCTGAGCCAGCCGCGCACCTGGTAGACGGCGTTGGCGCTCTGTTCCAGCAGGCCGATGAGCGAGTGAACCGGGCCGGTGCCAGTGCCGACGATGAAGCCCGTCAGGAGGTAGCCCAGCGCCGGGTAGGGATTGTTGAGGCCGAGCAGAATCAGGATGTCCAGGCGGGCCAGCAGGGTGAAGGCCGAGCCGATGACCACGCCCAGCGTCAGGGACAGCACCTGCTTGAGGCGCACGTAGTTGGTGGACTTGACGGCGTCCTGGAGGCGCTTCTCCGAGTCGCGCAGCCAGCCCTCGGCGGCGTCGAGGTCGCGCAGGAGAGCGGCCTTGCGCTCACTCAGGGCCACGGCGGCGGCCGCGTCGGTGGCGGTCTGACGTTCCTCGGCGACCACGCGGCGCAACTCGGCTGACGCGGTGCGGATGGCGGTGTTGGCGCCGTTCACCTCCAGCACCGCCCATTCGAGCCAGTCCACGCCCATCGCCAGGCGGCCAATCATCCGCAGGCCGGTGGACTCGACAAAGTTGAAGACGGCCTCTAGCGTCCGCTCGACGGCGGTGGCGGCGGCAAGGATGGGCGCCAGCGCCACCAGGACGCTTGACGGCGGGGGTGTCGTCTGAGCGGGCGGGGTTGAGCCGCCCTGGGCCAGAGCCGCGCCCGCCCAGAGCGCGGTCAGCATCACGGCCAGGGGGATGCTCCAGCGACGCATGTGTCCTCCGTTCGTAGTGCGTGCTCAGTAGTCAGTAGTCAGTAGTCGGTAGTCGGTAGTCGGTAGGCGGTAGGCAGTAGTCAGTAGTCAGTAATCAGTACTGAATACCGAGTACTGACTACCGACTACTCCCTATTCGTAGCGGAGCGCCTCGGCGGGGTAGACGCGGCCCGCCTGCCAGGCCGGGAGCAGCGTGGTCAGCAGGGTCATGCCGTAGGCGACCAGGGCGATCTGCGCCAACTGGCCCCAGGGGATGGCGAACTGAATCTCCGGGTTCTGGAGGGCCAGGAACTGGACGACGTTGTGGGCGACGGCGATGCCCAGTCCCACGCCCAGGCCAATGCCGAGCCAGGCGATGAGGGTGGACTCCAGGATGAACACGGCCTGGACCAGCCCGCGCCCAAAGCCGAGCGCGCGCAGCACGCCAATCTGCTGGCGGCGCTCGACGACGGCGCGCGTCGCCAGGACGCCCAGCGCGACCACGCCGCTGACCAACCCCAGCCCCATGAAGCCCTGGAGCAACTGGTTGAGCAGCAGGCGGATGCCCTGCGCCGCGCGCAGTTCCTCGTTGAGAACGGTGGCCGTCAGCCCCTGCTGACTAAAAGAGCGCGTCAGACCGAGCGCGGCCTGGCGGGGCGGCTGGTCGGGCGCGAGGCGGAAGTAGTAGGTCCTCACGGGCGGGACCGTCCAGCCCGCCTGGCGCAGCGTAGCCGGGGTGGTGTAGAAGCCCTGGCCCAGCGAGACGCGGCGGTCGAGAACGCCAACCACCTGGAGGCGCAGGGGCGGGCCGCCGCGCACGTCGCGGACCCAGACGACGGTGGGGGGCAGCGCGCCGTCCTCCCGAGTCACCCCCTGGAGGGTAAAGAGGCTGCCGCCGAAGGGGTCGCTCAGCGAGCGCAGGGTATCGCGGCTGACCAGGGCGCCGCCGTGGAGTACGGCCAGCCCCGGCGTGGTGCGCAGCGCGTCCCACACCTGGCGGTCCGACGTGTAGCCCGGCGCTCGCTGAGTGAGCGCCACGCCCGTCCCGGCCAGCCAGCCGTCGTCCACCACCTGCACCTGGGACGACTGCCAACGGCCGGCCGGCGCGTCGCGTTGGATGGCTTCGACGGCTACGCTGGTCTGGGCGCCGACGGCGGCGAAGGCTTCAGGCCGAATCGCCTCCGCCTGGGCCAGGCTCGTCGGCAGGTCGGGCAGGCGCGCCGGGTCCACGTCGGCGCGCAGGTCGAAGCCGGCGGCCTGGACGCCCAGGTCGGCGTAGGCGTAGCGCGTGCCCGATAGGAGGATGGCGGCGGTGGTCACGGTGAAGACGACCAGGGCGAACATGAGAATCGCCAGGCCGGTCCGCCAGCGGTAGCGGCCGGCGTAGGCGGCGGCGACGCGAAGGGCGGCGCTCAATTGACGATTAGCGATTGACGATTGACGATTGAAGCGGCGGGCCAACCAATCGTCAACCGTCAATCGTAAATCGTAAATTCGTATCAGTGAAGGAAGGAGTTCCAGGTTGTAGGCAATGGCCCACACCGC
>CAZFUK010000828.1:0-2357 GCA_964522005.1 uncultured Anaerolineales bacterium
CGCGCAGCGCACGCACGGCCTACACCATCGGGCCGCGCGATTGGCGCACGCTGGACGGCCGGCTGGAGGAGCTGGGCACGCGGCTGGCCGTCATCTACCACTCGCACCCTGACCACGACGCCTACTTCTCCGAAGAGGATTATTACTTTGCCGCCCAGGACGGCCAGCCCTCCTTCCCCGACACGGTCTACCTCGTCATGTCCGTCCGAGGGGGCGAGGTCGTCGGCCACCGCGCCTTCCGCTGGAACGCGGACCAACAATCGTATGAGGAAGTAGTGGCCTAGTCCTGTTCATTTTGCAAATTCTATTAATTCTGTCTAAAAGGCTCAATATCCCCTTGCGCAATCGTACCCTCATCCTCTACCTGGCCGGCATCGGCTTTGTCGGCTTCACCGTGGACGGCGGCATCTACGCCGTCATCTTCAACCTGTTCCTGCTCCGCCTCGGCTACGGCCCCGACTTCATCGGCCTCATCAACGCGCTGGGGCTGCTCGTCTTCACGCTGGTGAGCTTGCCCGCCGGGCTGCTGGGCGCGCGGAAGGGCACCCGCCGCATGATGCGCCTCGGCATCATGGTTATGATGGTGGCGGCGGGTCTCGGACCCGTGGCCGAGTTCCTGCCCGCCGCCTTCCGCGCGGCCTGGCTCATCGCCGTGTTCATCGGCCTCAACCTTGGCCTGGCGACCTTCTTTGTCAACGCCCCGCCCTACCTGATGGCCTCGACCCCGGCCGAGGGGCGCGAACGCATCTTTTCGCGCCAGGTCGCCCTGTGGTCCATGTCCGCGTTCGCGGGCAGCCTGGCGGGCGGCCTGATTCCCGGCTTCATCGCGCCCTTCCTCGGCGTCGGCCTGGACCAGCCCGCCCCCTTCCGCTACCCCCTGTTCCTCGCCTCGGTCGCGCTCCTGCCCGGTCTGCTGGCCGTCTCGGCCCTGCGCGACGTGAGCGGTTTGCCCTCGCCCGAGCGTGAGCGCGTCGAGGACGGCGCCCCCACACCCCGCCGGCTGCTGGTCACCCTGGCCCTGGTCCGCATGCTCCAGGTCGGCGGCATCGCCGCTACCGTCCCCTTCTTCAACGTCTACATGGACACCGCGCTCCACGTGCCCACCGCCCAGATTGGCCTGCTGACCTCGCTGGGGCGGCTGCTGTCGGCGCCCGCCGCTCTGCTCACCCCCGTGCTGACGGCGCGCCTCGGCGCGTCGCGCACCGTCTTCTGGTCGTCGCTGGTCAACGCCGTCGCCAACCTGCCCATGGCCTTCATCCCCCTCCCGGCGGTCGGCGGGCTGAGCTTCATCGGCGTCACCTCGATCTCGTCCATCCGCTACGCCAGCTTTCTCGCCTTCTCGATGAGCGTCGTCTCGGCCCGCGCCCGCTCGACCTTCAGTGGGGTTTCCGAGATGGCCTCGGGCGTGTGCTTCACGCTGGTCTCGCTCATCGGCGGCCAGATCGTCGCCCGCTACGGCTTCCCGCCCCTGTTTGTCATGGGCACGGTCATCAGTCTGCTCGGCACCGGGCTGTTCTGGACCGCCTTCATGCTCAAGCGCCCCGCCGCCGACCCGGCGGAAGCCTTGATTCAGACATGATTTACAAGATTTACATAATTTAGCCTCTGGTTCATCATGTAAATCTTGTAAATCATGTCCAATTCTTCCTACCCTTCCCATCCTTCCTACGCTTCCGGAGGACCTCATGCTCCCTGTGTTTGACGGCCACAACGATACCCTGCTCAACCTGTACCTGACCCAGCGCGGCGGGGGCCGCAGCTTCTTCGAGGCGGGCGAGCGCGGCCACATTGACCTGCCCCGCGCCCGGCAGGGCGGCTTCGGCGGCGGCTTCTTCGCCTGCTTCACGCCTAATCCCCGTATGCCTGACATCAACGCCGACGAGGGGCTGGTGCGGACGGCGACTGGGTTTGAGTTCCCGCTGGCCGCGCCGATTGACCTGGCCTACGCCCAGGCCACGACGTTCGGCCTGGCCGGCCTGCTCTTCCGCCTGGAGGCGCAGTCCGACGGCCAGCTTAAAGTGGTGCGGACGGCGGACGAACTGCAAGCCTGTCTGACGGCCGGCGTCGTGGCGGCCATCTTCCACATTGAGGGCGCGGACGCCATTGACACCGACCTGAACACGCTGGAAGTTCTCTACCAGGCCGGGCTGCGCTCGCTCGGCATCGTCTGGAGCCGGCCCAACGCCTTCGGCCACGGCGTCCCCTTCCGCTTCCCGTCGTCGCCCGACACCGGCCCCGGCCTGACCGATGCCGGCAAGGCGCTCGTCCGCGCCTGCAATCGGCTGGGTATCATGGTGGACCTATCGCACCTCAACGAGCAGGGCTTCTGGGATGTCGCCGCCCTGTCCGACGCGCCC
>CAZFUK010000829.1:0-1232 GCA_964522005.1 uncultured Anaerolineales bacterium
AGCAACTCCAGGCCGAGGGCAAGCGCGTGGCGAGGGTCGGTGACGGAGTCAACGATGCACCGGCCCTGGCGCAAGCCGACATCGGGATCGCGATTGGAGCCGGGACCGACGTCGCCATCGAGACGGCGAAAGTCGTCCTCATGAAGAGTGACCCGGTGGACGTCATCCGAGCCATTACCCTGTCGAAGGCGACGGTGCGTAAGATGAAGCAGAACCTGGTCTGGGCTTCCGTCTACAATATCCTGGCCATTCCCGTCGCCGCGGGCGTCCTCTATCCGTCCTACGGCATCATGCTCCGTCCGGAGTGGTCGGCGCTGCTCATGTCGCTGTCGTCCATCATCGTCGCCGTCAATGCGGTGTTGCTCAAGCGCGTCGAGGGGGAACTGGCCGCGCCGCCATCGGTCACACCCCCATCCCAACTCCAGACGGCGCCGGCGCGATAGGCCAGGTAGGCAGAAGTTTTATCGCGCCAGGAAGTTGTCTAGAATATAGGGGATTACTTTTACGACGGGTAAAACACAGTTAGGAAAGGATGACACTTATGCTCTACACTCGCTTCACAACCCTGCACGTCTTGATCGTCCTCGTGCTGGGCCTGACGCTGAGCGCGTGCAGTCAGACGTCGCAGACAGGCATGGGCATGGATCACGCCGCGGCAGGCCATACGACGACCGACCCGAAAGCCCCATTCGACCAGCAGTTCATTGACATGATGGTCCCCCATCACCTGGGCGCGGTGGAGATGGCGAAGGTGGCTCAGGCGCGGGCGGAGCGGCCCGAAATCCGCCAGATGGCGGAGGCTATTGTCCGCGACCAGGACCGCGAGATTGCTCAGATGCGCGGCTGGCGCAAGACGTGGTATGGCTCGGACCAGACGCCCGACATGGCGAAGATGCCGATGTTGCCCGAGATGCGCAGCAACATGGGCAACATGGCCGACGACGTCAAGAAGCTCCAGACGGCGGCGCCGTTCGACAAAGCCTTCATTGACGCGATGATCCCGCACCACGAGAGCGCGATCGAGGCGGCGAAGATCGCGCAGCAACGGGCGACCAAGCCCGAGATCAAGCAGTTGGCGGGTGACATCATCGCGGCCCAGGAACGCGAGATTGCCCAGATGCGCGAGTGGCGCAAGGCATGGTACGGCGGGTGACCGAAGGGGTACCTCATCTCCCCAGCCAGAGAAGGTGGTCACGAGAACTTAGAGACGCAAGCCCAGTCGTGTGACGTCA
>CAZFUK010000829.1:1242-2348 GCA_964522005.1 uncultured Anaerolineales bacterium
GCTCCCCATTGAGAGATCAGGGGGTTCCCAATCAGGCGGTGAACCAGCCGCTAGAACGATACAGGCAGGTACAGAGGTCAAGTTTATGAGACGAGTTCGAGGAGTAGGGCTGATGCTGGCGCTCCTGCTGGTGCTGACCTCTTGCGTCGGGCAACAGACCGAGGGACCGTCTGCGAAAGCCGAGGTGGTGGTCAAACGCCAGGACCTGGGCGGCCTGTCCAATCTGACGGTTGACCCTCGCGACAAGAGCCTGCTGACGGCGACCGCCAAGGACGTGTACCGCAGCACCGACAACGGGCAGACATGGCAGAGCTTACCTATCCCACCCAACCTGGGGAGCGGCGACTTTAGCCAGGTTGTCGTGACACCAAGCGAGCCGAGGACGGTCTATGTCGGCGGGATGAACTCAGGCGTCTTGCGTAGCGACGACAACGGGCGGACGTGGCGGAGCGTGTCCAAGGGCTTGCCGAGTACGAAGGTAGGTGCGCTAGCGCTCCATAGCACTGAACGCGATACACTGTTCGCCTGGCTCAAGGATGGTGGCATCTACCGGAGCGAGGACCGAGGTGCCAACTGGCGCTTCGTCCACGAGGGTCCCAGCCTGACTGACCTTATCCTGCTCGTCCACTCGCCCCTAGAAGGCAGCATGAACACCGGCTGGATGTACGCGGGTGTCCCCGACGCGGTCTACCTGACTCCGGACTGCTTCTGAAGCCTCCGCGCGGCGGACAGGTTGCCCGCTTCGTTTACCATCCGCGCCTTGGCCGTGGACCCCAGCCAGCCTAAACGGGTGTATGCGGGAGGGCCAGAGGGGCTCTTCGTGTCCGATGACGCTGGCAAGACCTGGCGGCCTTCAGGCCTAGGTCTAGCCAGCTCGTCCATCACCGCCTTGACGCTTGACCCGACCCAGCCCGCTACGCTCTACGCTGCTGCAGGGAGTGATCTCTACCGTAGCGAGGACGCGGCCGCGAGTTGGCGTGTTTGGCCACCCCCGTGAGCGCCTCCTTACGACAGCGGACTGCTAGCCCATCACCTCAGCGTAAACAGCGATCTAACAACGAGGCCACTCCAAGGTACAGGAGTGGCCTCGTGAAGGCTAAACGGCT
>CAZFUK010000830.1:0-2342 GCA_964522005.1 uncultured Anaerolineales bacterium
TCGGCCACGGCATCGTGGCGGGCATTGGCGAGGCGCTCCAGGCCAATCCGGACTTTCGCTACTACCAGTGCCGCAACGAGCAGGCGATGGTCCACACGGCGGCGGCCTACGCCAAGGTCAAGAACCGCCTGCAAACCCTGGTCTGCACGTCGTCCATCGGTCCCGGCGCGACCAACATGGTCACCGGCGCGGCTATGGCGACGATTAACCGCCTGCCGGTCCTGCTGCTGCCCGGTGACATCTTCGCCCGCCGCAACGTCGCGCCCGTCCTCCAGCAGCTTGAGTCCGAGCACAGCCAGGACATCTCGGTCAACGACTGTTTCAAGCCGGTCAGCCGCTACTGGGACCGCCTCAACCGGCCCGACCAACTGCTGACCGCGCTGCCCGAAGCCATGCGCGTCCTGACCGACCCGGCCGACACGGGCGCTGTGACGCTGGCCCTGCCCCAGGATGTCCAGGCCGAGGCCTACGACTACCCCGAGGCGCTGTTCCGCCGCCGCGTCTGGCGCATCCCGCGCAATCGCCCTGACCGCCGCACGCTGGAGCAGGCGGCCGAGTGGATCCGCGCCAGCCGTAAGCCCCTCATCATCGCCGGTGGCGGCGTGGTCTACTCCGAGGCGACCGAGACGCTGCGCCGCTTTGTCGAGGCGACCGGAATTCCGGTGGGCGAGACGATGGCTGGCAAGGGCAGCCTGCGCTACGACCATCCGCTGTGCCTCGGAGCCATCGGCGCGACGGGCACGCTGGCCGCCAACCGCATCGCCCTGGACGCCGACCTCGTCATCGGCATCGGCACGCGCTACAGCGACTTCACCACCGCCTCCAAGACGCAGTTCCAGAACCCCGACGTGCGCTTCATCAACATCAACGTCGCCGCCTTCGACGCCGCCAAGCACCACGGTCTGGGGCTGGTGGGTGACGCGCGGGTCACGCTGGAAGAGTTGGGGGAGTTGCTGAGTGGCTACCGGGTGGAGGGTGGCTATGAGGCCGAGGCGCGGCGGCTGCGCGACGAGTGGGACGCCGAGGTCCAGCGCCTCTACGACATGCGCCACACGCCGCTGCTGAGCCAGGGTGAGATCATCGGCGCGGTCAACGAGCTAGGCGACCCGGACGGAATTATGGTCTGCGCAGCGGGCAGCCTGCCGGGCGACCTGCACAAGCTGTGGCGGACGCGCCACCCCAAGAACTACCACCTGGAATACGGCTACAGCACCATGGGCTACGAGATCGCGGGCGGCCTGGGCATCAAGATGGCCGCGCCCGACCGCGAGGTCGTCGTCATGGTCGGCGACGGCAGCTACCTGATGCTGTCGGCCGAGATTGTCACGTCCATCCAGGAGGGCTACAAGCTGACCATCGTGCTACTGGACAACGACGGCTTCAAGAGCATCGGCTCGCTCAGCCGCTCGTTGGGCCAGGACGGCTTCGGCACGCGCTACGCCTTCCGCCAGGACGGCGTCTTGCCCGACGACGAGGCGGGTGAGGGGGTCGAGCGACTGCCCGTCAACCTGGCGCTCAACGCCAGCAGCCTGGGCGCGCACGTCATCGAGGCCAGTACCTACTCCGAACTGGCCCACGCTCTCCAGTCCGCCCGTAGCACGGACCGCACGACCGTGGTCTACGTCCCGACCGACCGTATGCTCGGCGTGCCCGGCTACGACAGTTGGTGGGACGTGCAGGTCGCGGAGGTCAGCGACCGGCCCGACGTGCAGACCGCCCGCCAGGAGTGGGAGGCTATGCGGGCGAAGGAACGCCTATTTCTGTGAGACGTTGCTGGAGGCTCAGGCGTGAGAAGTCTCTAGCAAACCTTCGATATTGACGGAGAGGATTTCCGATAGGGGAATCTGGCGGCTGGCAAAGAGCACCTCGAGGCCGACAATGTTGTTGGCCTCGTCCAGGTCAACCAGGACATCTTCGGTCACTTCGCGCGTTTCCGCTACCGTAGCGCCCTCCGGCTGAAGAAGGATGTACATGGCGTCGGCTTTCGGATCATAGGTGATCTTCATCCCAACCTCCGGGTAGACAGGTTCAGAGTATAATAGGCAGCTTGAGGCATGTCAAACAAGTTTGCATCTGTGCGGAGGCAGGTTGGAAAGGAGACGACTATGAATCGGGAGTATGAGCCTCTCGACCTGTCCGCCCTCTACAACGTCGGGCCGGAGGTCTACGCGACCAGCAGCCGCGCGGCCGAGGGCTTCACAGTCCAGCCGCGCCTGGGGACGCAGACTCTACGCGGCCTGCCCTTCCAGGTGGGGGCCACCGCGCCGTGCTTCATCGGCCTGGGGCCAGGTGACGGCTTCGCCTCGGATCCGGTCGTCGTCCCCGTGGGGGCCGCTGTCCAG
>CAZFUK010000831.1:0-2339 GCA_964522005.1 uncultured Anaerolineales bacterium
GGCGAAGCGGAGGGATGTTCCTCCGCTTCGCCGTTTTCCCATGCCTCCACCGCCAATCTATGCTATACTTGGCTTGTCGGCGACGGAGAGTTGACAAGACGGGGAGGCGGGATGGTGGGGGATGTGACGCTGAGCGACGAGCAGCGCGCGGCGGCGCTGGACCGGGTGGTCGAGCGGATGAGCCTCGATGACCTGGCGAATCTGTGCTTCAAGCTGCGCGTCAATCACGAGAGCCTGCCCCACGCCACGGTCCCGGCCCTGGCCCGCGCCCTCTTCGAACGGCTAGAGCGGCAGGGCCGGCTAGGCGAGTTACTGGCCCACCTGCGCGCCGGCTGGCCGCACGTCCTGGCCGACCGCCCCGACCTTCCCGCCGCGCCCCCAGCCACGCCCCACCCGGCCACCCCCATTTTCGGGGTTCCCTTCCAGCCCACCCCCAACTTCACCGGCCGCGCGGAGCTACTGGCCGAGTTGCGCGCCGGGCTGACGGCGGGCGGGTCGGTCGCGCTGACCCAGGCCATCACCGGGCTGGGGGGCATCGGCAAGACGCAGACGGCCCTGGTGTACGCCTACCGCCACCGCGCCGACTACCACCTCGTGTGGTGGGCCGACGCCGCCCAGCCCGCCACCCTACCCGCCCAGTTCGCCGGCCTGGCCGCCGCCCTGGGCCTGCCGGACGCCGGGGCGCAGGACCAACGGCTGGCGGTGGAGGCGGCGCTGCGCTGGCTGCGGGAGCACGACGGCTGGCTGCTGGTGCTGGACAACGTCGAGCGGCCGGAGGACATCCGCCCCTATCTGCCGCGCCCCCAGCAGGGGCATGTCCTGGTCACGTCGCGCTACCGGGCCTGGGGCGGGCTGGCGCGGGCGGTAGAGACGCCGCCCCTGCCGGAGGACGAGGCGGCCCAGTTCCTCCTCAGGCGCACGGGCCAGACGGACGAGGCGGCGGCACAGGCGTTGGCGCGGGAGCTGGGCGGGCTGCCCCTGGCGCTGGAGCAGGCCGGCGCGTACATGGAGCGCACAGGCAAGAGCCTGGCCCAGTACCTCAAGCTCTACCAGCGCGACCGGCTGGGTCTGCTGGAAGAGGTCCGGCCCCAGACGGACTACACCGCCACCGTCGCCACGACCTGGAAACTGGCGGTGCAGCAGGTCCGGCGGGACAGACCGGCGGCGGTGGACCTACTGACGCTGTGCGCCTTCTTCGCGTCGGACAACATCCCGCTGGACATGCTCACGGCAGGGGCCAAGCATCTCCCCGAGCGGCTCGCCGCGTGTGTGCGGGATGAGCGCGAGCTTGACCGGGGGACGGCCGCCTTGCAAGCGTATTCCCTGGTGGAGCGCGACGGCGAGACGGTGTCGGTGCATCGTCTGGTGCAAGAGGTCACGCGGGCCGGATTGCGTCCGAAAGCAAGGCGAACCTGGGCTGAGGCAGCGGTACAGGTGGTGGATGCGGTGTATCCTCACGGCGTTATTGATTACCTTAAGTGGCCTGAAGCAGAGCAGCTCCTGCCCCACGCGCTCCAGGCAGCGGAAATGGCCGAGGCCGAGGGGGTGGCAGGGAAAGCGACGGGCCGGCTGCTCAACCAGGTCGGGCTGTACCTCCAGGGTCGGGCGCAGTACAGAGCGGCGCAAGTGGTGATAGAGCGTGCCCTACGCCTTAAGGAGAAGGTCTACGGCTCCGATCACCCTGAGGTTGCCAAAGGCCTCAACAACCTGGGCGGCGTGCTGCAAGACCTAGGCGACCTACCGGCCGCCCGCGCCCACTTCGAGCGCGTCTTGACCATCGTGGAGAAGTCGTTAGGAAGAGAGCATCCTAATTACGCCAGCACTCTCAACAATCTGGGCAGTGTGCTGGGCGCCCTGGGCGATCTGCCCGCCGCTCGCGCCCACCTCGAGCATGCCCTGCATGTTGATGAGGCGGTCTACGGCCCCGACCACCCGACTGTCGCCACTCGCCTCAACAACCTGGGCGGCGTGCTGCAAGCCCTAGGCGACCTTCCCGCCGCCCGTGCCCACTTCGAGCGCGCCCTGTACATCAGCGAAGTGGCTCTTGGCCCTGACCATCCGACGGTTGGCATCCGCCTTAATAACCTAGGGAGGGTGCTGCAAGACTTGGGGGACCTGCCCACTGCCCGTGCCCACCACGAGCGTGTATTGACCATCCTGGAGAAGTCGTTAGGAACAGAGCATCCCTATTACGCTACCAGCCTCAACAATCTGGGTGGAGTGCTGCAAGCCCTAGACGACCTGCCCGCTGCCCGCGCCCACCTAGAGCGCGCCCTGCGCATCTTCGAAGCGACGCTGGGGCCGGACCACCCGAGGACGCGGCTTGTGCGGGAGAATCT
>CAZFUK010000832.1:0-2332 GCA_964522005.1 uncultured Anaerolineales bacterium
CCCCGGCCAGGATATAGTACGTCTCGCCAGCGACCACATCAAATTGGAGCAGGGCGCCGTTGACATCGTCAGTGCCAGCGTACATGGTCAGCGCGCCGGGCGCACCCGTATAGACACACAGCGTCGGATCATAGTTGTCGCCGAGGGCCTCGGCCTGGAGGCGCTGGTTGGCGGTGGCCGTGACCTGATACCAGACGGTGTGGTTACTCCGGTAGCAGGCGGGGTCGGTGTCGGTGGTAGTGGCTTCTCGGGTATCCAGGGTCTCGCTGAACGGGAGGCTGCTGATGACGGTCGCGGTCTCGATGGTATCGTTGGTCGGCGCGGCGGCCAGAGTGTTGACTACGCCGACCAGGGCGAGAACGAGGGCCAGCAGAAGGTGAACGGGTGTCAGGCGCAGGTGACGGCGCACATGTGTCTCCTTGTAAGCTTTCCTTGTTTGTGCTAGAATTGCGGTTCCCTGGGTCTTACCCCCCATCCCCCCGCATGCGGGGGAATTAGAGGGGGGTGGACGGTGGGCGTTAATAGCCCGAGATGCGGACGATGACGGAGCCAGGGGGGTTGAAGATGGGCAGGTCCACGTCACCGTAGTTGCCGCGCAGGTAGAGCGTGCCCGGCGCGGTCGCCGTAAACTCCAGCCGATTGCCGACCCGCAGGATAGTCGTTAGCCCTTTGTTGTTTCGAATGGCCCCAATGAGGGCATACTTCGGGAAGTCGTGGAGCGGCTCATGACAGGCGGGGTCACGACACGTCCAGGGGTTAGGGCCGCCCGAAGCGTCGTGCCACACCCCGTTGTCGGGATACCACAGCCCGGCCACGTACTCGATGGTGATGTGATCGCCGGGGGTCACGCGCACGCCGGTCGGCTGCCAGCCCCGGTTGGCGAAGACCTCGACCAGTTTGGGGGCATGGGAAGACGCGGGCGCGGCCTGAACATTGGACGGCTGGCCGCTCACGGCCACCAGGATACCGAACGCGATGGCAAGTAGCAGAGCAAACGGGGCAATGCGAGGCTGCATAGACAGGTCTCCTTTCCGAGCGCCGAGGGCTGGATACTGACGACTGACTGCTAACCGCTGATGGGGGGCCTACCGACCGACGCGCTGTGCGTGCTCGGTAGGCAACTACGCGAATATTCTGTTGTGTTCGGCGTGACTACGCTTCGTCTCAACCCGACCACACTGTGCCATCGGGCGCGGCGGCGGGCGCACGCTGCGGGATCAGGATGACGCCGTTGGTCCCGCCGCAGGCCGAGCAGGCGACCTTGTCCGACGCGAAGGTGGAGCCCCCGTCGTGCGGCAGGCGGGTCAAGATACCGAGGAAGACCGAGGCGAACAGGGCGGTGGCGAGCAGAACGTTCTTGAGCTTCAACATGGTAGGGGTCCTTTCTGGATTATTGGTGGCTGGTGGTTGGTCGTATTCAATTGTTGGGTTCGGGTCCTGACCCTGGCGGGCCGTCATCTCCGTAGACGACAATGGGTCGCTGAAGCATCATGGCCGTTCCTTTCGTCGGACAGCTAGACCGTTTCTGTTGTGCTCCCACTGTAGGAGGACCCGGCTGCCAGAACCAGTGGTTCACCTGTCAAAAGCCGCCAATCTGCGTTGTGGGGCGCCCACCGACCGCGCGCGATGCGTGGTCGGTAGGCGGCCACACCAGGCTTCACTCTCAGCCCGCCCAGATCGGACCATCGGGCGCGGGCGCTGGGTCCAGGACGATCAGACGCTGGCCCTGGCTGGACTGGCTGAGAACGACCGAGTTGATTTTGACGAGACCCTGTGCGTGGGTCGGCTGCTGCGAGAAGATGGCAGCGAACGCCAGGGCGAACACGAGGGCGAGCAGGGCATTCTTGATCTTCAGGGTCATCATGGTCGGGTTCCTTTCAGGTGGTCAGTGGTTAGTGGTTAGTGGTCGGTGGTCGGTGGTTGGCGGGCGCTTGGTCCTTCGTCCTCGGTCCTTCGTCCTCCGTCTTCCGTCCTCCGTCTCTTGTGACCCTATTGAACCATAATCGAGGCGAAAAAAAGGCCCGCTTTGCGGGCCAAAAAGCGGTACTTTTCGCGGGCCTTTTTCGAGCCGAGCGGCGGACCTAACCCCCCAGCCCCCTTCCCTAAGAGGGAAGGGGGGGTGAACGCCCCTCCCTTGTGAGGGGAGGGGATGGGGGAGGGGTTCGGCGAAGGGGGGGTATGATGACCGAGACGTTCGGGCGGTGGGTGAAGCGGCGGCGGAGCGGGTTGGGCCTGACCCAGGCCGAGTTGGCCGCCAAACTCGGCTACGCCCCTGATACCCTCCGCAAGATCGAGGCGGACGAGAAGCGGCCTTCCAAGCAGTTGGCCCAGG
>CAZFUK010000833.1:0-2331 GCA_964522005.1 uncultured Anaerolineales bacterium
AAGGTGACGGCCCACGAGCGGGCGGAGGGCGGTGGCAGCGCGGGGACTCCACAGCCAGCTGGCCCAGGCCCACGAGAGGGTCCAGAACAGGGGGTTCATGCGCGGCGGCGCGCCGAGGGCGAGACTGGCGCGGCCCGCGACGGCCTCGGCCAGGGCGCGGGCGGGCAGCCGCCCCACGAAGGCGTAGGGGAGGCTGGTGCCGGTGAGCACCTGACCCGCCTCAGCTACCCACTCCGCGCCGGGCGGGGCCGGCGTCTGGCGCAGGCCGGCGGTAAGCGTCTCGAAGGCGTGCCAGACGTTGAGTTCGGTGTAGCGGCGCGGGGTGTCGAGGCGGCGCGGCGGCTGGGGGTCCCAGGGCGCGGCGTTGAGGGTCGAGCAGGCGTCGAGGCAGCCGAGAATGACCATGCGCACGGCCTCGCCCTCGTCCGGTGATAGGTCGAGCGGGTCGAGGTAGCGAATCAGGTCGGCCAGGACGCGCTGGGCGCGGGGGGTGTAGAGGGCCACGAGCCGCTCGGCCAGCGGGCGCAGGGCATCGGTCTGACCGGCCAGCCGTTCCACCAGGAAGTAGTGGCCCAGGCTGAGGGGTTCGATCTCGGTCGCCCGCGCCGCGTCGTCGGTGTCGGCCGGAGCCGCGCCGCGCCAGCCGCACTGCGGGCAGGCCAGCGTCTTGCGCGTTGGGACGCCCACCGAGGCATCCCAGGTGAACGACTCGGCCGGCACGCGGGCCTGGCAATGGGGGCAGGTGGTGAGGTAGAGGGCCTGGACCGCCTCGCGCAGCGGCCGGTCTATCTTGACCACATCCGCCAGCCGCGAGGTGGCCCGCGCCAGGGTCTGGGGGGCGGGTGGGGCGACCGCCGCGCGGGCGGCGAGGGTCTGGACCGGGTTGAAGTCGGCCGCCGCCACACTCCGCCCCAATTCCAGCGCGGCCCGCGCCACGGCGTCGCCCTGGCAGAAGGGGTCCAGCACCAGGTCACCGGGGCGCGTGGTCGCCTCGATGACGGCCCTGGCCCAGGCCGGCGGCAGCGGCGCGGCCCAGCGGCGCAGGACGCCGAGGGGGTGGACGGTGGGCGGTGGGTAGAAGGGCGAGGGCATGGGTGAATCGTAATTGGTAATGCGAAAAACGTCAACTGTCGGGACAATTGTTCTAACTCGCATTTGCCTTTTTTGCCCTTTTCGTGTAAACTGTAAAGTGCAGGTGTCAGAAAGGAGCAACCCATGGCTGATCCGGATCGCGACAAGGCCCTAGAAACTACCCTGGCGACGCTGAAGCGGCGTTTCGGCGACGGCGCTATCATGAAGCTGGGGGGCGAGCGGCAACTGAACGTCGAGGCGATTTCGACAGGTTCGATTGGTCTCGACCTGGCGTTGGGTATCGGTGGTGTGCCGCGTGGGCGCGTGACCGAGATCTATGGTCCCGAGTCGTCGGGCAAGACGACGCTGTGCCAGCATATCATTGCCGAGGCGCAGAAGCAGGGCGGCGTGGCGGCCTTCGTGGACGTCGAGCACGCCTTTGATCCCTCCTACGCTGAGAAGTGTGGGGTGGACATCAACAACCTACTGGTCTCTCAACCTGACAATGGCGAACAGGCTCTGGAGATCACCGAGGCGCTGGTGCGCTCCGGCGCGGTGGATGTTATCGTCGTCGACTCGGTCGCTGCGCTCGTACCGCGCGCGGAAATCGAAGGCGAGATGGGCGATAGCCACCCCGGCTTGCAGGCCCGCTTGATGTCGCAGGCGCTGCGCAAGCTGGCGAGCGCCATCAGCCGCTCCAACGTCTGCGTGATCTTTACCAACCAAATCCGCCAGAAGATCGGCGTCATGTTCGGTAACCCCGAGACGACGGCCGGTGGCATGGCGCTCCGTTTCTACGCCTCGGTGCGCCTTGAGATTCGCCGCACCGAGACCATCAAGTCCGGCGGTGAGGAAGTCGGCAACCGGGCCAAAGTGACCGTCAAGAAGAACAAGGTCGCCCCCCCCTTCCGCAAGGTGGAGTTCGACATCATGTTCAACCAGGGCATCTCCCGCGAGGGCGACCTCCTGGACGTCGGCAAGGAGATGGGCATCGTCGAGCAGCGCGGCGCGTTCTACCTGTACGGCGACCAGCGCCTGGGCCAGGGCCGCGAGAACGCCAAGACGTTCCTCTCGGAGAACCCGAACCTGACGCTGGACATCGAGAACGCCATCCGCGCCCGCCAGGGCCTCGCGCCGAAACCAGCCTCGGCCCCCGCGCCCAGCCTATCTGCTCCGAACCCGGTCCCAGTCAGCGAGACGCCGGCCAAGAAGGGCAAGCGCGCGCCGGGTAAGGCCGCTCCCGCGGCCGCTGCGATGGCT
>CAZFUK010000834.1:0-2329 GCA_964522005.1 uncultured Anaerolineales bacterium
GCGCTCCTCCTCGCCCTCACGGCCGGGGATCAAGCCATCTCTGACAGAATTAACAGAATGACTAGAATGAACAACATAGCCGAGACGTTACTGGCGGGCGAAGTGTAAATTCGGCAAATTCTGTTAATTCTGTCTAACGATCAGGAAGTAGCTCATGCCTACCACCCCTTCCACCCTCCTCGACCGACTGGCCGGCGGCTTGATCGTCTCGTGTCAGGCGCCAGCCGACAGCCCCGTCCACGGCCCCCGCTTCATGGCCGCCTTCGCCCGCGCCGCCGAGATGGGCGGCGCCGTCGGCGTGCGCGTCAACGGCCCCGCCGACATTCGGGCCGTGCGCCGCGCCGTCCGCCTGCCCATCATCGGCATCCAGAAGCTCAAGACCGAGCGCTACCCGGTCTACATCACGCCGACCCTGGCCTCGGCGCGGCGGCTGGTCGAGGCGGGCGCGGACATTATCGCCCTGGACGCGACGCATCGGCCCCGCTCCGGCGGCCTGACCCCCGAGGCGCTGATTCGGGCGATCCAGACCGAGCTTGGTTGTGCGGTGATGGCGGATATTGACTCGCTCGAAGAGGGGCTGCGGGCGGCAGACGCGGGCGCGGACCTGGTGGCGACGACGATGGCGGGCTACACGCCGGCCCGCCCCATGACCGACGGCCCCGACCTCGACCTGCTGGCTGCCCTGGCTGCCCGGGTCCAGACGCCCGTCATCTGCGAGGGGCGCATCGCCAGCCCGGCTGATCTGAGGGCGGCCTTCGAAGCCGGCGCCTTCGCCGTCGTCGTCGGCACGGCCATCACCAACCCCCTGGCGCTGACTCAGAGCTTCGCCCGTGCCGCGAAGCAGACGGAGGACCCCCATAGAGGGGCCTCCGTCTGACTACTGCCTACTGCCTACTGCCTACTGTTTTAGCGCCAGACAAGCATGATGTCGCCGGGGGCGCCGAACTGGAAGCTGAGGTCAGCGACGCCCGTGGTGTTGCTGTTCCGCAGATACCACAGGTTGCCGCGTGTCACACCTGCCGTGTCCACCGCGTCGGTGTTCCAGTCGCCCACGATGGGCCGATCCCCCGGCGGGACACCGTAGGTAAACGCCAGGTCGGAAGGGCCGGTTGAGTTGCTGTTCCTCAGGTACCACGTCCCGCCGCGCAGGATGCCCGGCGTGTCCGTCCCGTCTCCGTTCCAGTCGCCCACCACAGGTAGATCGCCGGCCATGCCGTAGGTGAAGGCGATGTCGAAGCCGCCCGTCGTGTTGGAGTTGCGCAGGAACCACGTATTCCCCCGCACCACGCCGACGGTGTCCACGCCGTCGCCGTCCCAGTCGCCGCAGACGGGTGTGTCACCTGTCGCGCCGTAGCTCAGGGCGAGGTCAAAGCCGCCCGTCGTGTTGGAGTTGCGCAGGTACCACGTGCCGGCCCGGAAGACGCCAGCGGTCTTGCTGCCGTTGCCGTCCCAGTCACACATGAGCGGGGTATCCGTGCTCGCGCCGAAGTTGAAGACCGTGTCGGCGGGGCCGGTGGAGAGGGAGTTACGCAGGTACCACGTGCCCGCGCGCCAGGCGGCCGGCTTGGCCGGGCCAGGGATGGGCGTGCGGGTGGGCGTGGCCGTACCGGTAGGGGTACTGGTAGTGGTGGCCGTGGGGGTGGATGTACTCGTCGGCGTGCTCGTCGCCGTACTTGTCGCCGTGCTGGTCGCGGTCGGCGTACTCGTTGCCGTGCTGGTCGCGGTACTGGTCGCCGTCGGCGTGGTGGTCGGCGTGCTGGTGAGCGGTATCAATGTATCAGTATCCGTGGCGCTGTTGTTGCCAGGAGTGGGGTCAGTGACACCGCCCGGTGCGGCCACCGTCGCCGTGTTACTTAGCGTCCCAGTCGCCGCCGAACTAATGGTAGCCGTGGCGGTGTAGGTGACCGAGCCACCGGCCGGCAGATTGACTGTGTCGTTGATGTTACCTATCCCAGAGGCCGTACACGTGCCGCCGCCCGCCCCTACACACGTCCAGGTGGCGGTCAGAATGGCCGGGAAGGTGTCCGCGACCGTCGCGCCAGACGCATCGCTTGGCCCGGCGTTGGAAGCGGTGATGGTGTACGTTACCGAGCCGCCAGGAGTGGCCGTCGTGACCCCATCCGTCTTGGTGATGGACAGATCCGCCTGCGGGCTTAGGGTATCAGTATCCGTAGCGCTGTTGTTGCCAGGAGTGGGATCAGTGACACCGCCCGGTGCGGCCACCGTCGCCGTGTTACTCAGCGTCCCAGTCGCCGCCGAACTAATGGTGGCCGAGGCGGTGTAGGTGACCGAGCCACCGGCCGGCAGATTGACTGTGTCGTTGATGTTA
>CAZFUK010000835.1:0-2329 GCA_964522005.1 uncultured Anaerolineales bacterium
GCTGACGACGCGGGGCGCGAGGCGCGGGTTGAGGGTGAGGTTGCGCTCTAGACGGCGGTAGGTCGTTGGCCCCGGTTCCACCGCCAGCACTCGCCCGCCGTACTTGGCAGCGACCAGCGCGACGTAGCCAATGTGCGCCCCCACGTCTACACAGGTGTCGCCCGGCTTGAGAAGCCGCTTCAAGAGCAGGGTCTCTTCGGCCGAGGACAGGTCGTGGTGAAAGTAGAGGGAGCGGTAGAAGGGCACGCTCAGGTCTAGCTCGACCACGATGTCGTCGTCAATGACGACCCGCTCCAGGGTGTGACCCGGCGTGAGCAGGCGGCCCAGGCCGAGCCGGCCGCTGTAGCGCATGAGTTGGGGGAAGGCGACGCCCACGCGGCGCAGCGCCTTGCGGAGGGTGGATTGGAGCATAAGAGATGTCAGGCTACCAGGGAGCGCACGGTGAAGATCTCCCGCTCAGTGAGGGGGATGATGGCGGAGGCAGGAACTGTGACAACAGCGATGGTGTCCCCCAGGGCGTTAAACACCTCTAACGTGTAGCCATCGTCCACATCGGTGCGTGGATGATGCTCTACTACAGTGGCAACGTCGCCTCGCTTGAGTCCCTGCTCAGGAAAATCTATTGCCAAAGCGACTTCATCGAAAAGCTTGATGGTCATACCGTACTCCTACGCGGGGTACAACGTGATGAATTTCGTGACTCCCGTTGCTTTCTCAGTCATCCAGATCGTCCGTACGCTAAGTGTCCGACCATTGGGTCCCTTCAAGTGCCCCGTGATCGCATACATCTGTCCATATATGGTTTGCTCAAGCGACTCAGCGTCGAGCACAAGGATTTGAGTCCTCAAGTCTCTTTCAAGAATACGCCAATTATCCATCGAGTAACCAGCCTGACTAAGCCACCCTGATTTATCGCTTCGTCTCTGTGGGACGAGCAAGTATTGGGTCAGCTTTTCAGCCGCGATAAGAGAGTTGATAGGAAGCTTCATGGCTTGTTCAGTAAGTTAGGTCGGTTCGTCCTATTCTACGCGCCCCACGCAGATAGTCAACATGCCCGCCTTCGAGTTCGTCCTTGACAGATGAGGCGTCCCTCGCTACGATAGGGGCATCCTAATCATCCCCTGAGCGAACCTGTGAACCCTCAACTCATCTCCGACAGTGTGGACGCCCTGGCGTCCGACCTCGTCCAGTTCATCCAGTCCCTCGTCCAGACGCCCAGCCTGCCGAACCACGAGCATGCCGTCCAGGCGCGCATCGCGGAGCAGTTGCGCCGCCTGGACCTGGAGGTAGACATCGTCCCCTCGCGCTTTGAGGAGCTGCGCCACCACCCGGCCTTCAACGACGACGGCTTTGACCCGGAGGGCCGCGTTAACGTGGTCAGTCGCTGGCGCGGAACGGGAGGGGGCGGTGGCCGCTCCCTCATCCTCAACGGCCACGTGGATGTCGTCGCCACGGGCGACCCCACCCTCTGGTCCGCCCCACCGTGGAGCGGCGAGATCCGCGACGGCAAGCTCTACGGGCGCGGCGCGTGCGACATGAAGGCGGGCGTGGCGACGGGTGTGTTCGCCCTGGCCGCCCTGCGCCGCCTGGGCTTCCGGCCCAGCCGCGACATCCTGGTGGAAAGCGTGATTGGCGAGGAGTCGGGCGGGGTGGGCACCCTGACCACCATTGTCAAGGGCTACACCGCTGACGGCTGCCTGGTCCTGGAGCCGACGGGCCTGGACCTGTGCCCGCTCCAGTCCGGCGCGCTCACCTTTCGGCTGACGGTGCTGGGCAAGGCGGCCCACGCCGCGATGCGGCAGCACGGCGTGAGCGCGGTTGAGAAGTTCGCCCTGCTCCACCAGGCCTTGCTCCAGTTGGAGGCCGACCGCCACGCCGCCTACCACACCGAGCTATATGATGACCCGCGCTATGTCGCGCCTATCAGTATCGGGACCATCACGGGCGGTGAGTGGCCCTCGACGGTGCCGGAACGAGTGGTGGCCGAGGGGCGGCTGGGCGTCTTTCCGGGCGAGAGTACGGCGGCTGCCCGCGTCCTCCTGGAAGGGGCGGTCGCCCGCGCCGCCCAGGCCGACCCCTGGCTGCGCGACCATCCACCCAAGGTGGAGTGGTTCGAGGGCCAGTTCGAGTCGGGCGCGACGGATGCGGCGCATCCCTTGGTGCAGACACTGGCGGCGGCGCATGCCTCGGTGCTGGGGGCGGCGCCCCGCGTGCGCGGGGTGCCCTACGGCGCGGACCTGCGCCTGTTTACCAACCACGGCCGCATGCCGGCCGTCCTCTATGGCGCGGGCGATGTCAGCCTGGCCCACGGTGTGGACGAGTACATCAC
>CAZFUK010000836.1:0-2328 GCA_964522005.1 uncultured Anaerolineales bacterium
CGACGACCGCGCCTACCGTCGCCCAGGCGCGGCCCACCACCCCACCCACCGCCGCTCCGCCGGTTGCGCCGACCGCTGCGTCGGCCCCGGCGACCGCCGCGCCCGCCCCCGCCACCAGCGCGCCGACGGCGGCCCCCACCCAGGCCCAGGCCAGCGCCGGGGACAACCTCCAGTCCGGGCGGCTGCCCGGCGGTGAGTGGTTCATCGGCAACCCTGCCGCCCCGGTCACCGTCGTGGACTACTCCGACTTCTTATGAACGACCTGTCGTTTCCACGTGCTGGAAACCGAGCCGAAGATTCGCGAGGAGTTTGTCAAGACCGGGAAAGTCAAGTATGTGTTTCACCACATCGTAGACCTGGGGTCCGACCGCCACTCGCAGGCGGCCGAGTGCGCGGGCGACCAGGGCCAGTTCTGGCCCATGCACGAGTTGCTCTATGAGCAGCAGGACAAGCTGACGGGCCGCAACCTCGACGCTGCGCTGACTGGGCTGGCGCGGGAGCTGAAGTTGGACGAGGCGCAGTTCACCCAGTGCCTGACGAGCAACAAGTACGCGAAGCTGGTCAAGGACGCCCACGACGCGGCCAAGGCGCAGGGTATCCGCATCCGCCCGACGTTCCAGATCGGCCAGCGCCGCGTCCAGGGCGCGCTCCCCTGGCCCCAGTTCCAGGCCCTCCTGGCCGAGGCCACCCGCTAACCGGATCCGCTTCTTACCGCCAGGCCGCTGAGACCGCCGAGGGAACAATATACCTCTCGGCGGCCCCAGCGGCCAACTATCTTTGTGGACTTGTAGTATAATTGTTTGCACTGGAGGTGGATATGACGAGCGAGAAGGCTACGTTAAGCCAGTTGATTCGGCGCGTGGACATCATGATGGCCGAGTTGACGGCGCTGCGTGAGGAGTTGAGGACCATGTTGCTTCAACCTCCACAGAAGTCCTCCATGACTGATACGCTCTACGGGGCACTCGGCCAGGGCGCGCCGGACGAATATGACTCGGTCACGGAATGGGAGCGTTTCGCGTGACCTCGCCCTATACTGCGGTCAATGAAACACACTTCTACCTCGACACGATGATCCCGTATGCTCTGCTGCGTGGCACGGACGCTGCCGTACAGACCCTGTTTCGGCGTATCGAGTTGGGTGAGCTTACTGCCTATACCTCAACCTTGACTTTTGACCAGTTGGCTTATCGCCTTGTGCTGGCTCTGATACGTGACAACTTCCCAGGTTCACCTCTTGACCGTTTACGTCAGGACGAGACAGCCAATGCTTACGCGTTTTGCACCGCATGTGAGTCGTCAACTGCGCGGCTTAGGAGCCTTGCCTAACCTGCACCTGATATCAGTTATGCCGAACGACATAGACCACATGACGGAAGCGATGGAACGTTACCACTTGCGGCCGCGTGATGGCCTTCACCTAGCCGCTATGGAGCGTGTTGGCTGCTTCAACCTCATCAGCCATGACGCCCACTTTGACGTAGTTCCGCACGCTCGCCGTTTTACTTTCTAAAGTCCCCTGTGCTCGACTGTCCCGTTGCCTAGGTTAGGCCGTCATTGGCTTGGCCTCCTGGAGTTCGACGGCCTACCCCGACGGCTAGGCGCGGCTGCACCTTCGGCTAGACGCCCGCCACCGAAAAACTCCCCGCGGGGCTACCCACCCGCTACCCGCCTGCCTGTTCCCCCCACGCCCCATCTCCGCTATACTGAGAGCACTTTTTAGCCATGCTGCAATAGGAGGACGACCATGTGGACGATGATGGCGCTCGCCATTCTGTACATTGTGTTGGCGGATGTGTGGGGACGGGTTGAGGTCGCCTCCTATGCCCCTGTAGCCAAGCGGCGGTCCCAGCGCTAACCCTGCCCGTTAGCGGATGATGAGAAAGCCCTGGGCAGCTGTCCAGGGCTTGACTTTTGTGACGCACTGCATTATATTGGAGATAGCGAAATTGAGCGTGACCGCCTTTATAACCCCAAAGGAGGGGATGGTGATTAAGACTCATGCCGTAGACCTCTTGGGTCCCGTCAAACCCGAGTGGAACGATATTCTTAGCCCCGAAGCCCTTGAGTTTGTCACCGCGTTGGTCCGGGAGTTCCAACCCCGCCGCCAGGAGCTATTAGCGCGGCGCCGCGCGCGCCAGGCAGACATCCAGGCCGGCCAGATGCCCGACTTCCTGCCCGAGACGGCCGCCGTTCGCCAGGCCGAGTGGCAGGTCGCCCCCGCGCCCCACGACCTCCGCAACCGCCGCGTCGAGATTACCGGCCCCACCGACCGCAAGATGGTCATCAACGCCCTCAACTCCGGGGCCAACGTCTTCATGGCCGACT
>CAZFUK010000837.1:0-2327 GCA_964522005.1 uncultured Anaerolineales bacterium
CGGCCTCTGCCCCTCGGTGTTGGGGGCCATCCGGCGCGGCGGCGCCCCGACCGAAAAGCCCACCCCGCGCTACCGCCTGCACACCAAGTCCTTCTGGTTCCATATTCGGCCGCGCTACTATCAGCGCGGCTCGACGTGGTTCACCCACACCTGGCGGCTGGGCTGGTTCAGCACCTTCTTCTTTTTTGTCGAGACCATCACCGGCCTCATCCTGATGATCTTCTACACGCCCTCGCCCCTGGTCGCCTACGGCAACATGCTCAACATCCTGAGCAACGTGCCCTTCGGCAAGTTCATCCGCGACCTGCACCGCCTGGGCGCCGAGGGCATGGTCATCGCCGTCACGCTGCACATGCTGCGCGTGTACCTGACCGGGTCCTACAAGAACCCGCGTCAGTTCACCTGGTTGACGGGCGTGGTACTGCTCCTGATCACGCTGTTCCTCAGCTTCAGCGGCTACTTGCTGCCCTGGGACCAGCTCGCCTACTGGGCCGTCACCATCGGCACTTCGATGGCCGAAGCCGCGCCCGTCCTCGGCACGCGCGTCAACCTCCTGCTGCGCGGCTCGCCCGACATCGCGGCCAACGGCTTATTACGCTTCTACCTGCTACACGTCTTCCTGTTACCCCTGCTGGGTTTTGTCTTCCTCATGGTCCACTACTATAAGGTGTCGCGCGAGCACGGCATCTCGCTGCCCGCCGCCATCGAGGAAGGTGATGTCCCGCCCGATGTTCGGCGCCGTGGGGAGGAGCGGGTGGACTTCATCCCCGACCTGCTCACCCACGAGATTCTCCTGCTGGCCCTCGGCACGTTCATCATGGTCGCCGCCGTCGCCTTCTTCTTCCAGGCGCCCTTGGAGAGCCACGCCAACCCCTTACGTACCCCGCTGCATACCCAGGCCCCCTGGTACTTCCTCTGGATCCAGGGCATGCTCAAGATCGGCGACAAGGTGCTCATGGGCATCATCCTGCCCACCGTCATCTTCGGGGCGCTGTTCGCCGTCCCCTACATTGACGAGTTCTGGGACTGGCTCTGGAAGCGCAAGTCGAGCCGGCTGGGCAAGAACCGCCGCCTCGGCATCTCCTTGGCCCTGCTGTTCATCGTCATCATGGTCGTGCTGACCCTGATGGGCAGCCCGACCTGGGGCATCGTGACCCCGCCCGGCCAGGAAATCGCCCAGGAGTTCTCGCCGGAAGAGGGCGAGGGGCCGATGCAGCGCATCCCGTTCGACGAGTACCCGGTCGGCTACTTCGACACGCGCACCTGGAAGTACCCCACCGACCGGCCGCCGACGGAGTTCGACAAGGCGTTCGCCGAGTTCAAGGCGCGTGTCGAAGCCGAGATTCAGCATAACCAAGCCTGGAAGCGGGGGGAGGACCTCGCCAAGCAGAAGGGGCTGGACCCGACCTTTGGTGCGTGGACGATCACCGAGTGGCAGCAGGACCTGAAGCAGATTCGCGTCACCATTGACTGGAACGAGTTCGACCCGGCCACGGAGCAACTGCTGCCCGAAGAGAAGTCCATCTTCACGGACAAGACCGTCTACATCCATCGGAAGTTCGGAGACTAACATGATCCGCACCCAGATTACGATTGGTCTGTTGCTCACGGTCCTTTCGATGGTGCTGGTGACGCTCATCGGCCTGAACGAGAACGCCCGCCTGGTCCGCACCACCGAGGAGCAGATGGCCCGCAGCATCATGCGCGGCGCGACGCTGTTCAACACCAACTGCATCGTCTGCCACGGCGAGCAGGGCCAGGGCATCCCCGGCCGCTGCCCGCCCCTCAACACGCCCGAACTGTTCGACACGAAGAACGGGCGAGTGGCCCAGACCGGCTGGAGCGGCTCGCTGCCCGACTACATCCGCTCGACCATCGCCCAGGGCCGCCTGCGCTCGACCCGCCCTGACCAGTACCCCGGCAACACCGCCACCGACCCGTCGGGCGTGGCGGCGGCGATGCCGCTCTGGTCGCAGCAGTACGGCGGTCCGCTGCGCGACGACCAGATTCAGGACATCACCAACTTCATCCTGAACTGGGGCAAGGCGCCGGGCCGTATGGCCGAAGTGCCGGAGCCGCCGCAGCAGACGCCGGAGCAGCGCGGCCAGCGGCTGTTCGCCTCCCTGGGTTGCTCGGGCTGCCACAACGCGCAGGCCTCAGGCGACGGCGGCCAGCCGTGCCCCAACCTGGGCAACATCTCCAACGTCGCGGCCACACGCAACCCCGGCAAGGCCGCGCCGGACTACATCCACGAGTCCATCGTCAACCCGAGCGCCTTCATCGTGCCTGGCTACCAGGACAACATCATGCCCAAGACGTTCAAGGAC
>CAZFUK010000838.1:0-2326 GCA_964522005.1 uncultured Anaerolineales bacterium
CCCCCCTGGGGGGGGCTCCCCCGCGCCGCCGTCCCCCCCCCCCCCCGCGGGGGGCGGGGGCCCCCCCCCCCCCCCCCCCCGCGCCTCTGTTGGGTCCAACACTCAGGGGGTATCCATCACGATGCCCACGATGGGGTAGCGGAAGTCGCGGCCCTGATACACCTGGTAGGCGGCGTAGAGGCTGTACGCGAACAGGCCCACCACCCCTAGCGCGGCCAGGCAGGCCAGGGGGAAGAACAGCAGCCCGATCAGCGTCCACCACAGCCCGGTGCCCAGGCCGACGGAGACCACGGCCAGCCCAATCGCCAGAATCATCACAATTTGTAGGAAGGTCGCCTGGAGCGCCTGCCGCGCCACCCAGCGCTGCCGGTTGCGATACACCAGCCAGATGCCCGCCGACACCGCCAGGCCGAGGAAGCCCGAGACCAGGTTGAGCCACATGCTGGCGTGGGCCAGGGCGGCCATCAGGCGGTCATCGTCGGTCACCGGATGCGGGTAGGCTAACGGGGCGGGTGCGGGCAGCTGCGCCAGCGGCTCCTGCGGCGTCTCCCAGGGGGTTGTTGTGCTAAAGTCTTGCCGGTCCATCCTCTTACGTCCTTTCGACTCTCCTGTACTGTGGGCGGCTCAGGCCGCCCAGCCCTGTCTATCCAGCTATACGAGGGGTCGGGGCGCAAAGTTGCAGCCGTCAGGGGCCGGCAGGCCCGATATTTGGCGCAATACGTGCCTTACAGGTATAATGAGGAGGTTCAAGCGTATTCGGGAGGAGTTAGCCTATGGCGTATTCAGCCTCGGCGGGCGACGCGCCGCCGACCAGCCGCTATTTCCCCGAGACGGGCTGCCTGGTGGAAGGCGCCTTTCTCGATTTTTTTGACCGCTACGGCGTAGACCTGTGCGGTCTGCCCCTCAGCAACCGCGTGCTCGACGGAGGGGTCCCCACCCAGTACTTCCAACGCCTTGCGCTGGAGGAGCCGACGCCGGGCCAGGTGCGACTCAAGGCATTGGGGGATGAAGTTCTGCGCCTGCGCCAGGAGCGGCCCACGTCGCTCGGGCCGGCCGGCCCACTGCCCACCACCCGCCTAGTCGGCTCCGCGCCCTTCACCCTGGTCAACCAGCTGGACCGCCTACCCCAGCACCCGACCGCGCGCTACCCCAGCCGCCCACTGGAGTACATCCGGCACCTGATTATCCATCACAGTGGCGTGCCGGCCTCGGTGGGGCCAGAGGTCATCGCCGGGTACCACGTGACCGACCTCAACTGGCCCGGCATCGGCTACCACTTCGTCGTGGACGCGACCGGCCAGGTCTACCAGACCAACGCGCTGACCACTGCCGCCTACCACGCCCGCCAGTTCAACACCAGCGGGGTGGGCATCGCCCTGCTCGGCAACTTCAACCAGGCCGTGCCCCCGGCGGCGCAACTCGACGCAGCCGCCGAGCTGTGCGCCTGGCTCGTGCGTGGGCTGGACCTGCCCCTGGACGCCATCAAGGGCCACCGCGAACTCATCGCCGTGACTTGTCCAGGCGAGTACTGGCTCCAGGGCCCGGCCTGGAAAGACAGCCTGGTTGGCCGCGTGGCCCGCCTCCTGCGCGGCGAACCCCTGGCCGAACCCGCGCCTGTCGCGGCGATGCCCGCCATGCCGCCCGCCGCCTGGCTATCCGAGGCGAATACGGCTCCTACATTGACGCCGCCCGCGCCCGCCATTCCCACGCCGCCCGCCGAGACCGCCTGGACCGCGCCGACGACAACTCCTGTCGCCGAAGAGGCTGCGACCACGCCGCCCGCGCCGGTCGAGACAACGACGGAGGCTACTCCTGTCGCCCCCATCGCTCCCGTCGCCCCCACCCCGTGGGCCGAGAGCGCGGAGCAAAGCATCGCCACGGCCGCCATGGTCGCCGCCCTCAAGCCGCCGACCCCGGCTGCCCCCGCCGACGCGCCCCCGGGCGAGCCAACGACCACCTCGGCGCTGCCCGACGCGCCCCCTACGGACACGCCGGCGCCCGCGCCCCGCCCGTGGTGGATGCCGGTCTCTGACCCCTTCCCGGCGCCGGAGCCGCCCGCCGAGACGCGGCCCTCCATTAGTGACACGGTTCCCCTGGACGTGACGCCGCCGAGTGCGGACGCGGCGGCTGGTGACGGCGGCCTGAATGCCGCCCCCGCCGAGTCGGCTTCCCAGGCCGCCCGGTCGGAGGCAAGGGCGGGCCAGACGGACGCGCCGCAGACCGACGAGGAGGACGTTCCGTTCTTCCCGCGCTCGCGCCCCGACCATCACGACCCCACATGAGCGAGCCGTACCGCGTCCAACTCCCCGTCTTCGACGGCCCCCTC
>CAZFUK010000839.1:0-2323 GCA_964522005.1 uncultured Anaerolineales bacterium
GGGCCGGGGCGGCCGGGCCGACGGCGCGCGCTTGCAAGCCGGCGGCATGGGGCGAGGGCGGGGGCTCCATCCCCGAATAGTGGACCCCACGGGGAATCCGTTCGGTGACCCCTCCCTGCTTGTCGCGGGGCAGGTGTTGGAGGTGGGGCGGGACGGCGCCGGCGTGGTGAATGACCACCCCGCGCGAGTCGTAGGGTTGGCTCTCCGGCTGCGTCAGCTTGTTGGTGAGCGAGTCACGGCCCTGGCTCTGGTTGTAGCGATTCAGGTCCAGGATGAGCGTACTCTCCGCCATGTCGCGCAAGGGGTGCCCTTTGGGACCGGTTGGCGTGTTCTGGATGGTACCGACGCGGACCATCAGCCCGGTGTCGCGGTGCTGGCGCGCGTACTCCGCCCGCTTCGCCAACCGACCGTCTTTCCCCCCGAACTGCCCACCCTCGCCGACATAGATCTGTTCGCCCCCGCGTTCGAGAATATAGACACCGCCGCCTTTCATCTGGGCCGCTTGCTCCAGGGGCATCGGCTCCGACCAGTGGACCGTGACCTCCCCCCCGCGCACCATGTATTCACCGCCCGAATCGGCCGGGCTCGCCTCGGGAAGGAGGGCGACGATGGCGTGGCTGCGGGCGGTCAAGGGCCGCGTGACCAGGTAGACCCGGCGGCCCAGGTGGGGCGCGGCGAAGACCGGATAGCGTTGCCCCGTCGGCCCGTGACGCACCGCGCCGACGCGACGCGCCGTCCGCGCCAGTTGCTCCACCGTCCGCGCCGTGGCCTCCACCATGCTGCCCCGGTAGTGGCGCTGGACCAGGGGCCACAGCCCCGGCCGGCGGAGTTGGGCCGCGAGCCGGCCCAGCCCGCCGCTGGGGGGTTGGAGTCTATATCCGTCCTGTGTTGTCCACATCGTCTACCTCCCGTGTGACGACGGCCTCAGGGCGCGGACGGTCGGCCCGCGCCCGGACGCCTGGCCGCCTGGCTAGTACTCCGTCTCGCGCTCGCGTGGGCGGTGCCCGTTGCTTGAGGTGCGGGCCGGGACGGTGCCCGTGGGCCGACCGCTGGTGCCCGGCGGCCGTCCGACCGCACCCGTGGGCCGGCCGGTGGGCGCGACGGGGGAGCGGCGGTCCCACGGCAGCACCCGCTCGGTGGCGCCTCGGTCCGCCACGCGCAGCGACTGGGCGCTCGTCAGCCACTCTTCAGCGTACTCCGCGACCTGGAGCAGCAGCGCCTCAAACTGAGGCCGCTGGGTCTGGAGGACGTGCGGCTGGGCCAGCCAGCGCAGAAGCTCGCGGCCAGAGACGGCCATGCGCTGGCGCGGCGAGGTTTGCAGCCGCTCGTTGAAGTAGCGGATGAGCACTTCCTCGACCACGTCCCAGGCGTTGTCCGCGCCGAACAGCCGCTTCACGTCGTCGGAGTTCAGGATGCGGAACGCCTCGTCCAGGAGTTGCATGACCTCGACGCGCATCACGTTGAGATGGCCGAAGGACATGAACTTCAGGTTGTTGCGCAGGTCCAGCCCGGCGCGGCGGACGATGGCGATGCTGCCGAAGCTCGGGTCATAGGCGCGCTCGCGGATGACATCCGAGATGCGCTTGTCGCGCCAGAACAGCGTCACCTGGTTGATGAAGTGGGTCATCAGGTGGTGGAAGTCGGTGTTCGGGCGGCCACCGGCCGGCGCGGAGGCCGTGCCGTAGCCCAGGACTCGGCGATACGCGGCGAGCCGGTCGCGCTGGGTGTAGCGCAGCACCTCGCGGCGGTCGAACTGATACAGGCCATAAGCGCCCGGCCCCGACGAGAGGCGCACCGCGCCCGCCCGGAATAGCTCCTGGAGCTTCTGCACCACGCGGAAGACGCCGATGCGCTCGTGCTGGTAGATGTAGTACAAGTCGCCGACGGCGATGAGCCGCTCGGAGGTGACCGTCTCGTCGTAGGGTTCGACGCCCTGCGGCAGGCGGGTCACGCCGAGTTCGCTCGCCGCCTCTGGCCCAATGCCCACCAACTGGGCCAGGCCCTTGTCCGGCGGCGGCGCGATGCGGGCGTCGGCCGTGACGACCGAGTCGCGCAGTTCCTCGATCTGCTTCAGGATGGCGTCGGCCAGCGGCGGGTTCTGGCTCAGGTCCGCGCTGAGCCGCCCCACCATCGTCTCGCGCAACCCGGCGAGACGGTCAAGGAACTCCTGGTAATCTTGTTCCGTCATGGGCTTGTCTCGGCCCGTGCCCGAGACGCCCAGGCCATTGGAGGGTTGAAAGTTACTGTTAGTCGCCATGGTACGGCTCCTTGCTCTCTGCGTCAGAAGTGGCCCCGTTCACGGTCCATCAAGGCACGCGGCCGT
>CAZFUK010000840.1:0-2321 GCA_964522005.1 uncultured Anaerolineales bacterium
ATCTTCAGCGCGCGCACCGTCGCCACCAGCACCACGGCATCCGGCACCAGCCCGCTGTAGCGGCACTTGATGTTCATGAACTTCTCCATGCCCAGGTCCGCCGCGAAGCCGCTCTCGGTGACCACGTAGTCGGCCAGCTTGAGGGCGATCTTGTCGGCCAGGATGGAGTTGTTGCCGTGGGCGATGTTGCCGAAGGGACCGGCGTGGACGATGGCCGGCGTGCCTTCGAGGGTCTGGTACAGATTGGGGCGCAGCGCCTCCTTGAGGATGACGGTCATGGCCCCGTGGACCTGGAGCTCGCGGGCCGTGACGGCCTTGCCTGACCGATTGAGGCCGATGACGATGTCGCCCAGCTTGCGGCGCATGTCCATCAGCCCGTCCGACAGGGCCAGAATCGCCATGACCTCGGACGCGCTGGTGATGTCGAAGCGCGTCTCGCGCGGGATGCCGTTCTGCTTGCCGCCGATGCCCACGATGATGTCGCGCAGGGCGCGGTCGTTGACGTCGAGCACGCGCGGCCAGGTCACGTCGGCCAGCTCGATGTTGAGCGGGTTGCCGTGGAAGCGGCTGGCGTCAAGGGCCGCCGCCAGCAGATTGTGCGCCGCCGTCACGGCGTGGAAGTCGCCCGCGCCGTGCAGGTTGAACTGCTCCATGGGCACGACCTGGGAGTAGCCGCCGCCCGCCGCGCCGCCCTTGATGCCAAACACCGGCCCCATGCTCGGCTGGCGCAGGGCGATACAGCCGCGCTTGCCGATGTAGCCAAGGGCCTGGCCGAGACCGACGGTGGTGAGCGTCTTGCCCTCACCCAGCGGGGTCGGGGTAATGGCCGTCACGTCAATATATTTGCCGTTGGGGCGATCCTTCAGGCGTTCCAGGACGCCGAGGCTGATCTTGCCGACGTACCGCCCATACGGGTCTATCTCGTCGTCATGCAGCCCAAAATCCGCCGCAATCGCCTGAATGGGCTGGAGTTTAGCGGCTTGCGCGATTTGAAGGTCGCTCGGAACACTGGTTGGCATCATTGCCTCCTTTTAGCAATCGAAATGGGATGCAGCCCTGCGCTCCTTAAGTCTACGATGGATTCCCCCCGCCCGCCGTGAATGTTCCACCGCCCGGCGTGGACTTTTCTCCCCGCCAGCGGCTTCAGTATAGGCGTGTCGTCTTTGGGTCGCAATTCCTTGCCAATAGCCACTCCTCGCCTGGAATTTTACACTCTTCTTACACCTGCCTCTTGTCCCTCAGCCAACTCCGTGCTACTCTATAAAGGGATTAAATCTCTGTTCAGGAGATAGTTTCGACTGTCACCCTGAGCCTAAGGCGAAGGGTCTCACGTTGCACTGTGAGATGCTTCGCTTCGCTCAGCATGACAATTGGGGGGTTGCCCCATAGCAAGATAGCGAAGTGATGTTCAAATCCCTCGAAGCTAAACTCATCGGCACGTATGCCCTGATTGTCGCCCTGTCGCTGCTGGTCGCGGGCGCGTTGACCGTGGCCGTGCTCAACACGGTCCAGTTGAACGTGGCCGAGCGCTACCTGTCCTGGCAGGCCACGAATGTCGCGCGCGTGGTCCAGTTCTGGCTCGACCAGGGGCGGCCGCTGCCCGAGTTGCGCCGCTTCCTGGAACTCCAACGCGCCGGCAACCAGCAAATCTTCTGGCTCGATGGCGACGGCAAGGTCATCGGCCACGTCCGCCCGCCGGAAGAGTTGCTGAGCCTCGAAGGCGAATACCTGGACGACCTGCCGCAGCGACCCGGCGTGATTCCCGCGCCCACCAATGCCCCCCGTCAGCGCCCGACCATCCCTCGCTTACCTGTCAGCGGTGTCCATCGCATTGACCTGGGCGCCCGCACCCTCGTCTATGCCGTCGTCGCCATTCCGCGTGGACCGCGCCCCGAAGCCGAGCAGCGGCAGAACCTGCCGGGCTATGTCGGCATCGCTGTGCCCATCAACGAGGTGGCGGCCTGGCCCCTGGTGGCGCGGCCCCTCGGCGTCATCGGGCTACTGGTCTTCGCCGTCACGGGCCTCATTGGCGTGTGGCTGGCGCGGTCCATCACCACGCCCATCCGCCAGATGACCCGCGCCTCGGCGGCCATGGCGCGTGGTGACTACGCCCAGACCATCGAGGTCCAGGGGGATGACGAGGTGGCGCGGCTGGGCAAGGCGTTTAACCAGATGGCCCGCGAGGTGGACCGCGCCCACCGCATGCAGCGCGACTTCCTGGTCAACGTCTCCCACGACCTCAAGACGCCGCTCACCTCCATCCAAGGCTTCGCCCAGGCAATGGTGGACGGCTCGCTGACGACGCCTGAAGACTACGCCAA
>CAZFUK010000841.1:0-2320 GCA_964522005.1 uncultured Anaerolineales bacterium
CGCAGACGCTGGCGCCGCCGCTGCCGCCCGTGCCGCCGCCGCTGCAGCCGTCGCAGCCCGGCGAGCCTGCGCTCCCCGCGCCGCCCGGCGGTCCCACCGAGCCATTGGGGCCGTCGACGCCTCGCCCGCCGTTGCCGGTCTCGATGGTCAGGTGTCCGAGGTATAGGTTGGAGCTGGCCGAGGAGGCGTAGACGCCGTAGACGCTGCCCCCGAACGAAGCGCTGGCCGGTACGTTGACCACGAAGCCGTCGACCGTGGTCGTCAGGTTGATGTTCACCGCGCGTACGCCGAACTGATTGATGCCGATGGGCGCGCCGACGATCACCGAGTTGTTGGCGTAGCTCCGCGCCCAGGTGTTTGGGTTGTAGCCGCCGGCGAAGGTGAAGCCGTTTTGGACGTCGAGGCGCTCGCTGTAGAACCCTGCGGCCACCAGGACCGTCGTGAAGCCGAGGCCTTGTGCGCGCAAGATGCCGGCGGCGATCGACCGCACCGGAGCTCCCCAGCGCCCGGTGGCGCCGTCATTGCCCAGCGGGGAGACGAAGATCGAGCTGTTGCGGTCCCCGTCGATGCCGTCACAGTTGCTGTCGATGAAGCTCGGATCGGGGAGATCGGGGCCAGGGACGACCGTGCATTGGTACTCGCAGCCGTTGGCCAGCGAGCCGTCGAGGTCTACGAAGCCCGGGTCGCAGGCCGCGAACTGACAGCTGCCGTTGCAGGTCTCGCTGGCGTGCGCGAAATCGCAAGGTAGGTTGCAGCCGCCGCAATGGGCCAAGTTGCTGTTGATGTTGATCTCGCAGCCGTCGACCGGCAGGCCGTTGCAGTCCCGGAAGGTCCCGGCGCAGCTGTCCACCTGGCAGCCCCCGGCGCCGTCGCAGCTCGAGCTGGCGTTGGGCAAGCTGCAGACCCGCCCGCAGCTGCCGCAGTTGTTGCTGTCGCTGTTGGTGTTGACCTCGCAGCCGTCGCCCGGGAGCGTGTTGCAGTCCGCGAAGGGCGCGGTGCACCCGCCCACCCGGCAGGCTCCGCCCGAGCACAGCGGGCTGCCGTTGGCGATCGTGCAAGGTAGGTTGCAGCCGCCGCAGTGGCTGAGGCTGAGGTCGGTGTTGGTCTCGCAGCCCGTGGTGTACTGCCCGTCGCAGTCGCGCCACGGCGCGGTGCAGGTCGCGATCCCGCAGCTCCCGTTGCTGCACAGCGGGGCTCCATTTTGCACCGTGCAGGTGCGGGTGCAGCTCCCGCAGGTCAAGACGCTGGTCGCCAGGTTCGACTCACAGCCGTCGGTGATGGTGGCGTTGCAGTCGGCGAAGGGCAGGTTGCAGCCGGCGATCTCGCAGCTGCCTCCAGCGCAGCCCGGCGTTCCGTTGGCCACGCTGCAGGCTCGGTTGCAGGCGCCGCAGTTTTGAGCATTGGTGTCGGTGTTGGTCTCGCAGCCGTCGGTGGGGCTGTTGTTGCAGTCCCGGAAGACGCCGCTGCAGGCGCCGACGCCGCAGGTCCCGGCGCTGCAGACGGCGGTGCCGTTGCTGACCACGCAGGCCCGGTTGCAGGCGCCGCAGTGGGCGACGCTGGTGGCGGTGTTGGACTCGCAGCCGTCGACCACCGAGTTGTTGCAGTCCTCCCAGGGGGAGACGCAGCTGGCGATCTCGCAGCGGCGGTTGTTGCAGACCGGAGCTCCGTTTTGGACCGAGCATTGGGTGGAGCAGCTGCCGCAGGTGTTGACGTCGCTGACCAGGTTGGCTTCGCAGCCGTCGGCGTAGGTGCTGTTGCAGTCGAAGAAGCCGGTGTCGCAGCCGGAGATCGCGCAGTTGCCGTTGTTGCAGGAGGCGCTGCCGTTTTGGGCGCTGCAGGCCCGGCCGCAGCTGCCGCAGTGGCTGGTGGTGGACCTCAGGTCGACCTCGCAGCCGTCGCTGTAGAGGCCGTTGCAGTCGTCGAAGCTCGGGTTGCAGGTCTGGATGCCGCAGGTCCCGCCCGAGCAGATGGCGGTACCGTTTTGGGCCGTGCAGCTCACCCCGCAGCGGCCGCAGTTGGCCGGGTCGCTGTCCAATGCGAAGCCGTTGTCGGGGGTGCCGTCGCAGTCGTCGTCCAGGGTGTTGCAGCGCTCCGGCACATCTTGGGCCCGGGACTGGCCGGGGTTGGTGGAGCAGGTGGAGCGGGTGAGATCGGTGGCGTGGCACTCGATGAGGCCCGCGCCGCATTGGCCGACGCCGTCGCAGGCCTGGCCCAGCGAGAAGCCTTCGTCCCGCGCGCCGTCGCAGTTGTCGTCGAGGCCGTTGCAGATCTCCACCGGCGGGCTGCGCGGCGTACAGCTGTACTCACAGCCGTTGCCGGG
>CAZFUK010000842.1:0-2316 GCA_964522005.1 uncultured Anaerolineales bacterium
GGCCCAACTCCTGCCCGAAATAGATGTTGTCGCCGACTGCCCGTTTAGCTGCAACCCCGACCAGCCGACCGCCCTATGCGACCTGTGCCAGGCCCGGCTGGCGCGGGGCGAGACGCTGCCCCCTGCCCGGCGGCGGGTGCGCTTCGTGGAGCTACCGGTCAGCGCGACCGAAGACCGCGTCGTGGGCAGCCTGGACATCCAGCGCGCCCTTCAGACGGGCGAGCGCCGCTTCGAGCCCGGCGTGCTGGCGGCCGCGAACCGGGGCATCCTCTACATTGACGAGGTCAACCTGCTCGACGACCACATCGTAGACCTGCTGCTCGACGTGGCGGCGATGGGCGTCAACACAGTGGAGCGAGAGGGCATCTCGTTCAGCCACGCGGCCCGCTTCATCCTCATCGGCACGATGAACCCGGAGGAGGGCGAACTCCGCCCCCAGTTGCTCGACCGCTTCGCCCTGGTCGTCACGGTGCGCGGCGTGGGCGAGCCGGCGGCGCGGGTGCAGGTGCTGGAGCGGCGGCTGGCCTACGAGCGGGCGCCCGACGCCTTCTACGCGGCCTGGGCCGACGAGGAGGGCCGCCTGGCCGGCCAGATAGTCGCGGCTCAGCGCCGCCTGGCCGAGGTGGCGCATACCCAGGCCGACCTCTTCGCCATCGCCCAACTCACGGCCAGCCTGCGCGTTCCCGGCCACCGCGCCGACCTCGCCATCCTGAAGACCGCCCTGGCCCACGCCGCGTTCCAGGGGCGAACCGGGCTGACCCAGGCGGATGTGGCGCTGGCTGCCGAACTGGCCCTACCCCACCGTCTGCCCCAGGACCCCTTCCAGGACGCCGGCCTCACCGCCCACGACCTGGCGGACCGGCTCGCGCCGCTCTATCCTCAGGACACTTTGGAGGCGGCGGGTGGGCAGGGACAGGGTGAGGCGGGGATGGACGGGCCGGGAACGGAGCCACCCTCCTCGCCCGACGGGGGCGAGGCCGAGGGTGAGACGGGCCGCGCCGGGGCGGACGCGGTGAGCCAGGACGAGGTACCGGGCCCCGCGCCGCCGGCGAGCGGCGACCGGGTGGTCACGGCGGGCAAGGAGTTTCGGGCGCGCCGCCTGACCGCCGACCTCGACCAGGTGAGGCGCCACGTGGCCGGCCGACGCAGCCAATCCCGCACCGACCTCAAACGGGGGCACTACATCACCAGCCGCGCCGGTCCCGACGCCGCTGAAGACCTGGCGCTCGACGCGACATTCCGCGCCGCCGCCCCTTACCAGGTAGGCCGCCGCGCCCGCGCCCCGCAGGCCGGCCCCCGCTTGAGGCTCGAACCGCCCGACCTGCGCCGTAAGGTGCGCACCCGCCGCGTCGGCAATCTCATCCTCTTCGTCGTGGACGCGAGTTGGAGCATGGCCGCCACCGAACGCATGGCCGCCACCAAGGCCGCCGTGCTGTCCCTGCTGCGCGACGCCTACCAGCGCCGTGACCGGGTGGGGCTGATTGTCTTCCGCCGCGACCAGGCCTATCTCGTCCTGCCCTTCACCAACAGCATCGAACGCGCCCGTCGTCTCCTGGCCGACCTGCCCATCGGTGGCAAGACCCCGCTGGCCCACGGCCTGTGGCTGGCCTGGCAGACGTTCCAGCGTGCGCAACGCACGCAGCCTCACGCCCTGCCCCTGCTCGTCCTCCTGACCGACGGTGTGGGCAACGTGGCCTTGACACCCGGCGGAACGCCGGGGACGGAAAGTCTGCTGCTGGCCCATCAGATCAAACAGGCCGGCATCCGCTCGGTGGTGATAGACACCGAGGACGCCGGCCCCGCGTCTCCCGCCACGCCGCTGGCGGCCGCGTTGGGAGCGCACCTACTCTCTGTTCATCAACTCCGCGCCGACACCCTGATCCAGATGGTGGCCGAGGAGCACTAACCCTACTGGCCCTACTTTAGGGGTTTGACGGACTCGGCGATCTTGATATAGTCGGGACGCGAGTAGCGCCCGCCGACGACGAACAGCCGTCCCGCCTCTTCCCAGTAGAGGGCCGCCTCGTTCGACCCGGTCATGGGGCTAAACCACGCCTTCTGGCCGCGCACCGTCCCCTCCTCGTACCCGTTCGCGAAGTAGGGGAAGCGCCATTTGAAGTCGTTCGCCGTCCCGATGCCCTGGTAGAACACCCAGTAGCCGTTCGCGCCGCGATAGATCATCTCGACAACGGGTGGACCAGCCTGCACCGGATTCTTCGGGTCCGAGTTGGATTTCTGGACTTCGAAGAGGGCGATCTGGGCGAACGCGGAGCCGTCGCCCAGGACATTGGGGTCGGGGGCCCAGACCGGGAAGCC
>CAZFUK010000843.1:0-2316 GCA_964522005.1 uncultured Anaerolineales bacterium
GCCGCCCCTCTACCGGTTCATCTACGAGAGCAGCAACACGGGCGACGTCGAAGACCCCGGCAGCGGCAGCAAGCTGCTGGGTCTGATGGAACGCTCGCTCATGAGCGACCTGGAAACGATGATCGTGGAGTCGGCCGCCGACGTCATTATCAGCGTGCACCCCGTCTCCATCCAGCTTCTCCGTCACCTCAAGACCACGGGCCAGCTCACGGCCAAGCACTATATCGTCATCACCGACTTCATGGCCCACAGCACCTGGCTCAGCGACAGCGTAGACGGCTACTTTGTGCCCGGTGAGTTCACCCGCTACGTCTTGCAGCGGCGCGGCGTGGACCCCTCGCTGCTGCACGTGACGGGCATCCCCATCAGCCTGGAGATTGCCGAGGCAAAAGACCCAATGGACATGCGCCAGAAGCATGAGCTGCCCGTTGACCGTCCCCTGGTCTCCCTCTTCGGTGGCGGCATCGACGCCAAGCGCGTACGCCTCATGGTCGAGCGGCTGCTGGAAGCCGACGAGCCGACCACCCTCGCCGTCGTCGCGGGCCGCAACGAGGAACTGGGCGAAGCCCTGGCCGACCTGACCGACGGCCCCCACGTCCAGTTGCGAGTCCTGGGGCGGATTGACTACGTAGACGATCTGGTGACGGCCAGCGACCTGGTCATCAGCAAGGCGGGCGGCTTGATCGTCAGCGAGGTGATGGCGCGCTCCACCCCCATGATCATCATTGACCCGCTGCCCGGCCAGGAGGAGTGGAACGCCGACCTGGTGGCGGGCAGTAGCGCCGGGGTGCAACTGCGCATGCCGGAGATGGTCCCGCTCGCCGCCCTCTACCTGTTGGGGCAGCCGGACAAGCTGGCCGCCATGCGCGAGCAGGCCGGCCTATTGGGCCGCCCGGCCGCCGCGTTGACCGTAGCCGAGCACGTCCTGACTGCCCTCGTAGCCCCTCAAACGGCGGCCGTGCTCGAAACTGCATGATACACAGGACACAGTTCTTTGGGGCTTGTTTACCTCGCCCCTACGAACTGCCGCCCCTACAAACCTTGCGTTTGGTTCCTCCCTCCGCCCTCTGGTGTCCACCCAACGGATGACACCCAATCCCCCGTTTGACCCTCCCCCCGCCTCGCTAATCGTGCTATACTGACCCCGCCAACACTGTTTCCCCTTCAAAACACATTGCACAGTCGGAGGTGCGGATGAAGTTTGGACTCCACGTACCGGCGGTCAAGCCACACGAACTGATTCGGATGGCGGAGGCAGCCGAAGAGGCGGGCTGGGACGGCCTCTTCCCGTGGGATATGATCTGGGGCATCAACGTTTGGGTTTGTCTGGCCGGGGTGGCCGCGCGCACCAGCCGCCTGCGCCTGGGACCGATTATCACGCCCCTCTCGCGCCGGCGCCCCTGGGCCGTCGCCAGCGAAGTCGCCACCCTCGACCACCTCTCCAACGGCCGCGCCGTCCTCATGGTCGGCCTGGGCGCCGCCCTCGAAGCCCCGCCCCACAACTGGTTCGAGCGCGTAGGCGAGGTCACCGACCGCAAGACCCGCGCCGAGATGCTCGATGAAAGCCTAGACATCATCACGGGTCTCTGGCAGGGTGGAGCCTTCAGCTACACCGGGCGGCACTATCGACTCCAGGATGTGGACTTCGACCTCGTGCCGCTCCAGCAGCCCCGTGTTCCGGTCTGGTGCGTTGGCGCGTGGCCGCGTCCCAAGTCCATGCAGAGGGTGCTGCGCTGCGACGGTATTCTACCCGCTGTCATGAAGCCCGAAGGCGGCTTTGGCGAGTTAACCCCTGACGACGTGCGCGCTATCCAGGACTATGTCTCCACCCACCGCACCTTGACCACCCCCTTCGACATTGTGGTCGAGGGCGAGACACCGGGCGACAACCCCGAACAGGCGGCGGCCCAGGCTCGTGCGTGGGCCGAGGCGGGCGTAACGTGGTGGCTGGAGGACGTGTGGGCCACGCCGCAGCGGACCGGCGGTCTGGAGGGCATGCTCCAACGCATCCACCAGGGACCGCCGAGATTGTAGCCGATGGGTAGGGGCGAGGTTTCCTCGCCCGAGGTCCCTTCTTGCCTTTATGGCGCCCTGCGCGCGGGCGCGGAGACCGCGCCCCTACCCCCGATTGTTGGGAGGACAGCCATGACCCCGCGACCCCACACCAACCCCTGGTACGACCGGCTGGCCCAGATGCAACAGGGCTACTACTACCCGTGGTGCTCCACCCTCGCGCCGGGCAACGGTGAGGACGCCTATCTGAGCCTGGTACGGGCGCACCTGGCGCCGGAGACGGACGTGCTCGACGCAGGCTGC
>CAZFUK010000844.1:0-2314 GCA_964522005.1 uncultured Anaerolineales bacterium
CGGGTCGTAGGCGTCGTAGCCTATCTGGGTCGGCAGGTCAAAGGCCACCGAGAGCCCGGTCTGGCCCTGGCTGAGCTGGAACTTGTAGCGGGCGTTGGACTCCTCGGCCGTTGCGTAGCCCGCGTACTGGCGCATGGTCCAGAAGCGGCCCCGGTACATGTTGGGGTACGCGCCTCGGGTATAGGGGTACTCGCCTGGATAGCCGATCTCCGCCTCGTAGTCGAGGTCGGCGATGTCTTCCGGCGTGTACAGGTCTTCAAAGGCGATGCCCGCTGTCGTCTCAAAGGTGGGCTTACGGGCGGGCGTCTTCTTGGTAAAGGGGCGCAGCGTCTGCTCGGCCCACCGAGCCTTGCCGTCGACCCCATCTTTGACAATCATAACTATCTCCTCAGCTAACCCCTCCCCCGGCCCCTCCCCTAACAGGAGAGGGGAGATGTAGGGGCGAGGTCACCTCGCCCCTACCCCCTTCCCTTGTAGGGAGGGGGCTGGGGGTAGGTTGATGTTCAACTCGGCAGCTTGCGGCTGTCGCGGTGCCAGCCCGACTGGACGCGGGTCGGTAGGGTCGGCTGCCCGGCCTGATAGCGGCCCAGGTAGGCGAGCGCGGCGGCCACGGCGAGGTCGCGCAAGTCCTGCGCCTCGGCCTCGGCCTTGAGCAAGGCGGGTCGGAACAGGTCAGTGGTATAGTCGCCCTGGACGAACTCGGGCTGCTCCACCAGCCGCCGCAGCATGGGCAGGGTGGTCTGGATGCCACGAATATCAAACTCGGCCAGGCCGCGGCGCAGGCGGTCCACGGCCACGGCCCGGTTGTCGCCCCAGACGACCACTTTGGCGACCATGGGGTCGTAGCGCTCCGAGACCTCGGCCCCTGTGTAAGCGTAGGTGTCCACGCGGACGCCAGGGCCGCCGGGCATGCGGAGCAGGTTGAGGCGGCCGGGGCTGGGGAGGAAGGTCTGCCAGGGGTCTTCGGCGTTGACGCGGCACTGAATCGCGTGGCCGCGTAGCTGGATGTCGGCCTGGCTGTAGCCCAGGGCCTCACCGGCCGCCAGGCGAATCTGCTCGCGCACGATGTCCAGGCCGGTCACCATCTCGGTCGCGGGATGCTCGATCTGCAAGCGCGCCTTGATCTCGGTGAAGTAGAACTTACCCTGCTCATCCACGAGGAACTCCACGCTGCCGGCCGTGGTATAGTCGAACAGAGGCAGGATGCGCAGCGCCATGCTCCACAGCCGCTCGCGCTGCTCGTCGCTCAGATAGGGCGCGGGGGTTTCGGCAAAGAGCTTCTGGTTGCCGCGCTGGACCGAACCGTCCCGCTCGCCCAGGTGGACGATGGCGCCGTGACGGTCGCGCAGCAGTTGGACCTCGACCTGGCGCGCGGGCAGGATGGCCTGCTCCAGGTAGACATCCTGGTCGCCGTAGACCGTCAGGGCCTCGGCCTGGGCGCGGCGCACCGCTTCGGCCAGCCGTTCCTCGGACCGCACCAGGCGCTCGCCCCGGCCCCGCCCGCCCCGACACGACTTGACGACGAGGGGGTAGCCGACGCGTTCGGCCTCGGCGCGCAGGGCCTCGAAGTCGCCCGGGCCAAAGCCGCGCGACGAGTGGCGCGGGGTGGCGATGCCCTCCTGCTCCACGCGCTCGAGGGCGTCCACTTTGCAGCCCAGCGTGTTAACGACCTGGCTAGAGGGGCCGATAAAGGCGATGCCCGCGTCTTCGCAGGCGCGGATGAAGTCGGGCCGCTCGGCCAGGAAGCCGTAGCCCGGATGGACGGCGTCCACGCCCAGGCTTGTCGCGATCTGAAGGATGCGCGCCTGGTCGAGGTAGCCCGGCGTCGCGGACAGAGGGGCGGCCTCGTCGGCCAGCCGCACGTGCAGGGCGTCGCGGTCGGCTGGCTCGTAGACGGCGACGGTGGCGATGCCCATATCGCGGCAGGTGCGAATCACGCGCACGGCAATCTCGCCTCGGTTGGCGATGAGTATTTTGGTGAACATAAGTGTCCTCGCACGACGGAGGACGGAGGACGGAGGACGGAAGGCTCTCCTCCGTCTTCGGTCCTTCGTCTTCCGTCCTGACTTACATGGGCGACAGGCCGTGCTTCTTGGCGACGTGGCGCTCGCGCTTCGACAGGGTCAGCTCCAGGCCGCGAATCAGGATGCGGCGGGTGTCGCGCGGCTCGATGACGTCGTCAATGAGACCGCGCGAGGCGGCGACGTAGGGGTTGTTGAACTTCTCCTCGTAGTCGGCCACCAGTTCGCGGCGGCGCTCGGCTGGGTTCGGGGCCGCCTTGACCTCGCCACGGAACAGGATGTTGACCGCGCCC
>CAZFUK010000845.1:0-2310 GCA_964522005.1 uncultured Anaerolineales bacterium
GGACGGCGGTGCGGCCCAGCCCCTCGCCCAGTCCCAGGCCCACGGAGCCGCCCATCGTCGAGCCGACCGAGGCCGCACCGGCCCCGCCGACGGCCACCCGGCCCGCGCCGACGCAGGCGCCCCCACCTCCGCCACCCACTGCGACGCGGCCTGCCCCTGTGCCGACGGCGATTCCCCTGCCGACGGCGACCTCCGTCCCGCCGACCCAGCCGCCCCCACCGCGCCCCACCCAGCCGCCTCCGCCGCCGCCTACCCAGGCGCCGCTGCCGACGGCCACGACACGGGCGCCGACCAGTACGTCACGACCACCGACGCAGGCGCCCCCGCCACCACCGCCGACCGAGCCGGCCCGGCCACCGACCAACACCCCTCGGCCGCCGACGGTGACCCCCGCCCCGGCCGCCAACAAGCCACCGGCCGTGTTGCCGACGGCGACGGTGGGGGTCAGACGGTGAGGCGGAGGCATTCGACCCGACTTGAGGTGACGTGAATCGGTACCGACAGTTACCGTTACGGAGTCAGATTACCTATAGCGTCCTGCTGGTGGTCGCCCTGGTGACGCTCGTCCTCTATGCGTTGGGCGGCGCGGCTCTGATGTTGCGTCCTCGACTGCTGGCCGAAAAGCCGCCCGCCGCCACCGCGCCCGCCATCGTCATACGCACCTCTACCCCCACCGTGACGGTCACGGCCACGGCGACCGCCACCGAGACCGCCACGGCGACCCCGTTGCCGCCGACGCCCACCCCACCGCCCGGCCCCGGCCCGACACGGACCCTGCCGCCGACGCCGACGCAGTTGCCATCGCCGCCGCCGCTACCTACGTTCACGCGCACGCCTCGGCCGACGCTGCCGGTCATCGAGACGCCGGCCGCGCCTGGGACGCCAGGCACACCGGGCACGCCCATCGCGCTGCCGACGGGACAGCCGCCCGCTCGAACACCCGGCCCGGCCGCGCCAACCGCCACGGCGACGCCCCGCCGCTAGGACACACCCTATGGACGCTCTTGCCCTCTTGCGCCGCCTGACCGAGACGCCCGGCGTGGCCGGCTACGAAGACCCCATCCGCGCCGTCGTCGAGGCCGAAATGCGGCCCCTGGTGGACGAACTCCAGGCCGACGGGCTGGGTAGCCTGATTGGACTGAAACGCGGCACGGGCGACGGCGAGCGGCCCCGCCTGATGATCGCCGCCCACATGGACGAGATCGGCCTGATGGTGGCGGGCCACCAGGGCGCGTTCCTGCGCCTCGCGCCCCTGGGCGGCATAGACGACCGCGTGCTGCCTGGGCAGGAGGTCCTTGTCCACACCCTGGACGGCCCCTTGCCGGGCGTGATTGCCAGCCAGCTCACTGCTCGCCTGCCAGAGGACAAACAGCGCAAGACGCTGCCCCTGGCGGAGTTGCGCGTAGACCTGGGGCTGAGCGAGGCCGACACGCGGGCGCGGGTGCGGGTGGGGGACATTGTGACCATCCATCGGCCGCTGACGGAACTCCTTGGGGGGCGCGTGGCGGGCAAGGCGATGGACAACCGCGCCAGCGTGACGACCATGCTGCTCACCCTGGATGGGCTGCGCGGCCGGCCGCACGCCTGGGATGTCTGCGCTGTGGCGACGGTGCAGGAGGAGACGGGGCTGCGCGGCGCGGCAACCAGCGCCTTCCGCATCCGGCCCCAGGTCGGCATCGCCCTGGATGTTGGCTTTGGCGAGCAGCCCGGCCTGTCCGACGTCGAGACGTTCCCCCTGGGGAAAGGGCCGAGCATCGCCTGGGGTCCCAACATCCACCCCAGGCTCCACCACCGCCTGATGGACACGGCCCAGCGCTACGAGATACCCGTCCACTTCGAGCCGATGCCGGGCGCGTCGGGAACCGACGCCTGGGCCATCCAGATGGCGCACACCGGCGTGGCGACGGCGCTGCTGTCGCTGCCCACGCGCTACATGCACACGCCGGTCGAGACGCTGGCCGTGCGCGACCTAGAACGCGCCGCCCGCCTCCTGGCCCACTTCATCGCTGAGTTGGAGCCGGCGTTTGTCGAAGAGCTAAAGTTCTAGCGCGCTCCTGGCCTCTAATCCCTGGTCCCTATCCCTATGTCCGACCGCCGCGCCTACCTCCTCGTCAACCTGGCGACGCTCATCTGGGCCAGCAACATCACGCTGGGTCGGGCGTTGCGCGCCGACATCGGCCCGGCCACGCTGACCTTTGTGCGGGTCGTCGTCGCCGCGCTGATTCTGACGGTGGCGCTGCGCCGCGAAATCAACCGCCATTTCTTTCGCGGCTGGCCGCTGCTCCTGGCGATGGGCGCGACGGGCATCGC
>CAZFUK010000846.1:0-2309 GCA_964522005.1 uncultured Anaerolineales bacterium
AGGTCAATGTAGTCCCGCGCTTCCAGCATCTCCCGCACCACCGCCCGGTCCAGGCTCTGCACCAGTTGCACCGCCTCGGCCGGCAGGCCCGCCTGGGCCAGCGCGGTCTGGGCGACCTGGGCCAGCGCACGGTTGGAGTACTGCGCCTCCTTGCCGCCGCGCAGGATGGTCGCGTTCCCCGACTTGATGCACAGGCTGGCGATGTCAATGGTGACGTTGGGCCGCGACTCGTAGATCACGCCGATGACGCCGAGGGGCACCCGCCGCTTGCCCAACTGAAGCCCGTTGGGCAGCGTCCGCATGTCTTCGGTCTGGCCGATGGGGTCCGGCAGCGCCGCCACGTGCCGCACGTCGTCGGCCAGCGCGGCCAGCCGCTTCGGCGTCAGCAGCAGGCGGTCCACCATCGCCTCGCTCAGCCCCATGTCACGGGCGGTGTCCAGGTCGAGGCGGTTGGCGGCGACAACCTCATCCGCCCGCGCCACCAGGGCGTCGGCCAGGGCGTGGAGCGCGGCGTCGCGGACCCGGGAGGACGTAAAGGCCAGCCGGCGGGCCGCCTGCCGCGCCTGGGCACCCTTCACCGCTACCTCGCTCGTGGCCTGGGAAATCACGGCGGTCATACGGGTTCTCCTGGGAACGAGTCTGGGTTCATTGAACGGTCGAACGTTGACCGTCGCCGCGCCGAGTCAGCGGAGGGACGTTCAACGTTCGAGTCAGTCGAGCCTTAGACCTAAATCTTAGCGCGGTCAGCGAGATAGGTCAAGCGAGCGCGCCGACCTCTCCCCCCCTTACTTCCCTTCCCTGCCCACGAAGCAGGCGTAGGGGCGCGGTAACCGCGCCCGGCCCCGCGCCCGCCCCCCTGCGCCCGCCCCGCTTACCTCCCCAACAGCGGCCTGCGCCACACCGGGGCCTCCGGCGCGGCCAGGGGCAGCCGTTCCAGACTGGACCACAGTCCCGCCACCCGCGCCTTCGCCGCGCTCGCCGCCTTGGCGCCCTCGACCGTTGTCACCGTCGGCCGCCCCGTCTCCGTCACCAGCCGCGCCACACTAACGGCCGCCGGGTCGCCCTTGAGCCGGAGCGAGGCCAGGTGGACCTTGCCGCTCAGGGCCGGCGTGGCCCCGACCAGGACCAGCGCCAGCCGCGCCGCCCCGCCCTCAACGGCGTTGCGCACGACAAAGGCATCCCGCAGGCTGCCGTCCAGCTTGAACGGCGTCGCCTCCACCAGCGCCGCCCCCGACGCGACCGTCAGGCTCAGGTCAAGACCGCGCGCCGCGTCCAGCCCCTCGGCCCACACGTCCACCGTCACCGTCCCGTCGGCTGCCACGGGGCCGCGCTCCAGCGTCACCTGGGGCTTCGCCTGCGTAGGGCGGGCCGCCCGTTTGGCGATGGGAGCCGTCCAGGGCTGCGGGCACGTCTTGCCGTAGTTCGTCGCCACCAGCACCAGGTCGCCCAGGTCAACTGTGCCGCTGCCGTTCAGGTCGGCCATCGGGTCGGCCGAGGCCGGATCGTCGTAGTGGAAGGCGACGCGCACCAGGTCAAAGATGTTAATCGCGTCGTCGGCGTTCACATCCCCCGCCGCCAGCTCCACCAGGGGCAGCGGCTCGACCTGCCCCGATACCAGGGTCACGTCCCGCGTCGCGCACAGCCAGCCCGGCTTGCGCACCGTCACCGTGGCCGGGCCTGGCGTCAGGCCGTCCACCCGGAAGTCTCCCCGCGAGTTGCTCGTGACCGTCCCAGTCGTCGCGCCGCTGACCTGGACCGTCACGCCACTGTGGTCCAGCCGGCCGCCCAGGCGGACTTGCCCCCCTACGCTCGCCGGCGCCCGCGCCACCCGCACGCTCGCCTCGGCCAGGGTGAGGGCGATGGGCACCCCACCCGGCGCGGAGGCCTCGGCGGGGGCCACGGCCAGCGGCGACTCGCCCAGCGCCAACGCCTCGAAGTCCAGGCTGAACAGGACGCCGCTGCCCGACACAGGCGGCAGCGGAGCGACGCGGGTCAGGACCAGGTGCGCCGTGCCCTGCGCCGCATCCACCTGGTTGCGGGTCACTACCACACCCGGCGCATCGAGCAGCGCCCCCACGCGCACCTGGTTACTGCGCGGCCGAAGCAGGGCCGGATCAAAGTGCAGCGTCACGTCGGCCCCGAACAGGTCAGCCACGTTCTCGACCCACACGTCCACCGTCAGCGCCCCGCCCGGCGCGACTTCCTGGCGGCTGGGCACGGGCCGCAGCGTTGCCTCTTGCGGCCCCACGTCCGCGACCGGGGTCTGGCGGCAGACAACCAGCGCCGTCTCATCCACGCCCCAGGCGGTG
>CAZFUK010000847.1:0-2294 GCA_964522005.1 uncultured Anaerolineales bacterium
CCGCTGCCCGCCGCCACGGTCGCCGCCCTGACCGAGATGCTGGCCGAGTTGCGCCGCCGCGCCGAGAACGGCGGGGAGGAGAGTGGAGTGACAACGCAAGTCGAACGCGATGTGGCCGACGTCATCGAGATTCGTGACCCGGCCATTGATGTCCAGGCTGTCATGGCCCAGCTTCGCGCCAACCTGGCCGCGCGCAAGGCGAAGGGCGCCTACCGTCAGGACCTGGACGCGGTGGCCCAGCAGGTCTTCACCGAGGTCATGGCCGAGCGCCCGATGACGCCCGTTCACTCGTCGGCGGGCCACGTCGTGCCCCTGGCCGAACTCCAGGAGCAGTGGGCCATCCGCGAGCCGTCCTTCTCGTCCAAAGCGCCCGTCGTCGGGCCGGCCATTGTGGGGGTGCGGACGGCCTGGAACTGGATGTCCACCAAGTGGTACGTGCGCGTCATCGTCCAGCAGATTCAGAACTTCCACCTGCTGACCGTGCGCGCCTTCCAGGACATAGACACCGAGCACCGCCAGTTGGCCGAGCAGGTGCAGCGCCTGGAAGCCCTGTCCCAGCACCAGGCGCAGGAAATCGCCCACCTGCGGGCCGAGGTCGAGTGGCTGCGCGGGGCGAGCCGGGGCCAGGCGGAGCCGGGGGCCTAGCGATGACGGTTCACCAGATGGGGTCCGTGCTCTGCTACGGCGACGCCATCACCAACGCCATCGCCGCCCTCGACCGTCAGATGACGGCCTGGGGGCTGACGACGCGGATTTACGGCGCGAACATCGAGGCGGCCCGCCTGCCCAAGGCCGAGTTGGACACGGCCTACCGCGACGACAACCCCGACGATCTGCTGATTTACCACTACTCGGCCTACTGCGAGAACTATCAACTCTTCCGCCGCTCGCGCCACCGCAAGCTGCTCGTTTACCACAACATCACGCCGTCCCACTTCTACCGCCCGTATGACCCCTTTATGGAGGCTGTGTGCAGCCAGGGGCGGGCCGTGCTGCCGCTGCTGCGGGAGTGCGAGTTGGCGGTAGGGGTGTCGGAGTACAATCGGCGCGAGTTGGTCGAAGCCGGCTTCCCCCCCGAACGCACCGCCGTCCTGCCCATCCTCCTCGACCTGGACACCGTCGCCGCCACGCGGCGCGACGAGAAGCTCTTCCGCCGCCTGAGCCAGTCGCGCGGCACTCGGCTCCTGTTCGTCGGCCGCGTCGCGCCCAACAAGGCGCACCAGGACCTGCTGAGCTTGCTGGCGGCGTATCGAGAGGGGGTAGACCCCTATGCCCACCTCACCCTCGTCGGCGCGCGCTTCCTGCCGCGCTACGACGCCCTGCTAGACCGGCTGGCCGAGCGGCTGGGGGTGGCGGAGGCCGTGACGTTCACCGACAGGGTGAGCCTGAGCGAACTCAAGGCGTACTACGAGGGGGCGAGCGTGTTCGTGTGCGCCAGCCAACACGAAGGGCTGTGTGTGCCGCTGCTGGAGGCGATGGGGGTGGGGCTGCCGATCCTGGCGCGAGCGGAAGCGGCGGTGCCAGACACGCTGGGGGAGGCGGGGGTGCTGTACCACGCCAGCGACTTCGGAACCCTGGCGGAGACAGTCGGGCTGATGGTGGGGGAGGAGGGGCTGCGGGGGCGGCTGGTGGCAGGGGGGCGCGAGCGCCTGGCCCACTTCGCCCCTGACCGCATCGCCGCCCAGTGGCGCGTCACCCTCCTGGCCCTCGGCGTCCCGCTGCCAGAACAGGTGGCCCTGACAGAAACGGCAGAATGAGCAGAATGAACAGAATGACCCACGAGAGACGTTGTAAATTCCGCCAATTCTGTCTAAATGGTCTTGTCTAATTGCTAGAGGCAGGCAAGCGCTCCATGCGTGTGTTTCAGATGGGTTCGGCCCTCGGCTACGGCGATGCCGTCACCAACCACATCCTGGCCCTCGACCGGCTGCTGCGCGCCTGGGCGAAGGACACGGCGATCTACGCCGAGAAGGCCGAGCCGCGCCTGGGCGACGTCGCCCTGCCGGACACGGCCTACCGCGACGACAACCCGGACGACCTGCTGATCTATCACTACTCGGTCTACTGCGAGAACATTGAGTTGTACCGCCGCGCGCGCCACCGTAAGCTGCTGATTTACCATAACATCACGCCCGCCCACTTTTACACCCCCTACCACGAGGAACTCGAACACCTCTGCCGGCGCGGTCGAGAAGCCCTACCGCTGCTGCGGGAGTGCGAGTTGGCGGTGGTGGTGTATGAGTACAATCGTCGCTATTTGGTCGAAGCAGGCTTCCCCCCCGAGCGTACCGCCG
>CAZFUK010000848.1:0-2285 GCA_964522005.1 uncultured Anaerolineales bacterium
CCACGTACAGCGGGACCATCAGGGCGTCGCGCCAGTTCCCGGCGTCCGGACCGCGCACCTGGACCTGAAGAAAGAAGACGCCAGGAACGGCCGCGGTGGTGAAAGGGACGGCGAATGCTCCGTCGGGCTCCACCGTGCCGCTGGTCCAGCTCGCTGTGGGCGCGTTGGTCTCCATCCGCCCTCTCACAGTACACCCGGCGCACGCACGGCCCTTGACCGTGAAGGCGTTGGAGGCGGGGTGTAGCTTTGGAATTGGAGAGGTTGACGCGTGCGCACCGGCCCAGCACAGCGCCAACGCATGGCTGACAGAGCGGGGTTGGGTGACCTGCACCAGAGCGGCGCCCAGAGCAAAATCACGTGGGCCTGTCAGCTTCATGGCAGCAGCGGCAAAGGCCTCCCGAGTGCTGTCCTGCAACAGCTGCGCGCTGTTGGCGCGTGCTGCATCCAGGTCAGGTACTCCCCTGGCCTGCTCAGAGCGGCTCCACGAGACGTGACACGCGGTGTCTGGAAGGCCGACGCCCACCTTCCACGCCAGCCACGCCCTCAGCTGGTAGGCGGGAGCCCTTTGGTGCGTGGCTGCTTCAATGGCCACCACATGGGCCAGCGCGTCCATCGTCGCGTCGTGGTGGGTTCTGCCCTGGGTCTCGGGCGGCATGGTGCCCACCCACTGTCGCCCCACATGCCCTTCGGGCTGGCTCGCCCACGGCTGGGAGGCGGCGCCCCCGTACGTTGCCACTGGCCTCCGCAGGAATTCCTTGCTTTGCGGGCTCAGCTCAGAGGCCACTCGGCCGCGGGAGGCGGTGCAGGTCGCCAGAAGCGTCACGGCCAACCCCATCAGGACCAGGCGCTGCGTCATCCGGCCTCCAAGGGCGCCTTCAACGGCACCAGGGCGCGCAGCATCAAGCCAAAACCTGAGGACAACAAGACTTCGTGCGTCACGGGCCCCCCCAAGGACCTGCTCCTGGCCCTTGTCACCCATTCCGCCGGTCGCACTGCCTGCCGTGCGCCGTGTGAGCAAGCGACCTCCTCGGGGTCACTCGCAATGCCGCCTTGTAGCGGACATCTTGTTGCTTTACGCCCGCAACACCCACGGTCGTGGTGGACCGTGCTGCGCTGATAGCGTGGGGACATGCGCGCATTGCTCATTGTGGCGTCAGGGGTCGCTCCTGTGGGCCGGGTGCCCCCGCTCAACTGCCGGTGGGTCCCGCTCGAACATGCGGAGCGTGACATTCACCATCACCTGTGTGGACAAGGTGGACGCCATTGATGACGTCCGCGGCTATGTGGGTGGTGGACCGGACTGTGAGACAATCTGCAAGAGCAAGCCCTGCAAGATGTTTGACATGCTCCCCTCAACGGGCTCAGTCAGAATCCGTCAAGCGGTGTCGTTTGAGGGTGCGGGTCAGGCTGAGGGGAGGCCCGGGAGCCCGCACGCGGCAGCGGCGCCCGCGCAACCCATCCAGGCAGCGGCGCCCACACGCTCTGCAAAGGCTGACGACAACGTGGGCATCGACGTTTCCCTCGGCACCGTGTTGCCCGCGCATGACCGACCGTTACCTGAAGGTCACGCCGGTGGACGCCTTGCCCAGTGCGTCAGCAACGGCGCTCCACTTGCCCTTCACTTCGACGGTGGCGCCCGCGCCATCCTTCGGCGCGAGCACCTTCACGCAAACCTGTTTGTCGTCCCATACGTCGGAGATGAGCGTCATCACGGCATAGACGCGCTCGACGTCGGCAGCCGAGCACGTGCAGGGCTCGAGCGACTCCACGGCGCCCTGAAGCAGCATGGCAAGGCGGTCGGCGCGGCTGGCATGGGCAACGGCTTCGACCGTTTCTTTGATTCCCTTGCACTTGACCTTCTTCGCGCCGAGTTCCGATGCGAGCACCGTCGCACGGTCGACAGGCTCCATCTCCGACGCCATCTTCACCAAGGGCGCCAGCACCTTGGGTGATGCGTCCTTGCTTGCCATCGACTCCATCGGGGCATTCTGGTCAACGCACAGTTCCACCGTTGTCGCGCCCAGCAGCTTGTTGAGGGCGGCGGCCGCCTTCGCCTGATCAGCCGTCACCTCGTCTTTGGCATTGGTGGTGAGGCGGACGCCGCGCTCCTTCCAGGCTTCCTGCCCGGCCAGCGCCGCGTCGAGCTCCTCGAGTTTGTAGATGGGGAGCACCGCCGGCCCTTTGAACGAAGCGTCGCGCTTTGCAGCCGCGGTTGCGGCGAGGTCCGACAGCGACTTCACGCGCTCCCTGCAGGTGGGCGGCTTGGCAAAGGCGACAGAGGAGAC
>CAZFUK010000849.1:0-2278 GCA_964522005.1 uncultured Anaerolineales bacterium
CGAGATTTCTCCGGCTACTCACCGCCGGCAGGTGTCGTGATGTCGCTCATCACGAATCAAACAATACTCGCAACGCGACACATTCGTCTGAAAATCGTATTCCCTTGGCCCACCGGTAATGCCGAGCACCCAATAGCTATTGAACCAGGTTGGACCAGGACCATACGGCGTGACGAACCACCGATATGGAGTGCGCACCTCCGTTGCTGTTGCTTATCGGCTCGAACGCTGTGAAGGCCCCAAACAATCTCGGAAACGCCACCGTCGTCTCCGTAGTATTCCGGAAAAGCTCACGGACTCCGACCCACATGATTACCGCAAGCCAAGTTTACGACCACGTACAGTGCCCGCACCGCCCAGTCATGGACGCCACCATGCCTGTGTCGGAACGCGACGAGACGAGCGCCTTCGTCGAAATGCTCTGGGAACAGGGCGTAGAGCACGAGGCGACGGTTCTGGCCACTTTGGGCATCACCGCCGACATGAGCCAAGTCCCCCTGGACCAGCGCGAGGCCGCCACGCAAGCCGCTATGGCCCGCAAGGAGCCGCTGATCTACCGGGGCCGCATTAGCGCAGACGATCTTCTGGGCGAGCCGGACCTGCTCGAACTGCAACCCTGTGGCGGGTACATCCCCGGCGATATCAAATCCGGTAGCGGCCTGGAGGGTGGCGACGAGGAAACGGAAGGCCGCCTGAAGCGGCACTATGCCGTCCAGCTCGGCCACTACAGCAACATCCTCGAACTCATGCGGCTGGGCGTCGGCGCTCACACAGCCTTCGTGGTCGACAACGAAGCCGCGCGCGTTCCCTACGATCTCGACAGCCCGATGGGGGTCCGCAACCAGCAAACGTGGTATCGCTTCTATGAGGATGCCGTAGTCGCTGTCCGCAATAACCTGAGTGGGGCGACCAAGACCCTCCCAGCCCTTGGCGCGACCTGCAAGCTCTGCCACTGGTACAGCTCATGCAAGGCGGCGGTCATCGCCGTCAACGATCTCAGCCTCATCGCCGAACTGGGCCGCGCCAAGCGGGACACGCTCATTCGCCTGATCCCCTCCGTCCAAGCACTGGCCGCCGCCAACATCGACAAGTTCGTCTCCGGCAAGAAGACCGTCTTCCCCGGTATCGGTCCGAGCACCCTGGAGAAGTATCAAGCCCGCGCCCGTCTGCTCTGCAACCCCAAGGCCGCACCCTATCTGAAGTCACCCATCGAACTGCCGATCCGCGCCCGTGAGATTTACTTCGACATCGAGGCGGACCCCTTCAAGGGCAATTTCGTCTATCTGCACGGCATGGTGGAACGGGAACACGGTTTGCCGGCCACGTCCCGGTTCCATCCCTTTTTCGCCGAAGGGGCCACCCCGCACGACGAGGAAGCCGTTTTTGCGGCGGCGTGGCAGTACCTGACCGAGTGCATCAAGGACAGCGTGATCTACTACTACTCCCAGTACGAGGCCACCAGTTACAAGCGCCTCGCTCGCAAATTTCCGTCAGTATGTTCCGTAGAGGATGTGGAATCCCTGTTTTCCACTCCCGAGATGATCGACCTCTACGCCATCGTGAAGCGCCATACCGAATGGCCCTGCAACAACTTCAGCATCAAGACCCTGGCCGTCTATTGTGGTTTCCATTGGCGCGACGAGTCACCCTCGGGTGCGGCCAGCATCGAGTGGTATCGTCGCTGGCTCGAAACGGGAGACCCGGCCATCAAGACCCGAATCCAGGAATACAACGAAGACGACTGCTTGGCGACCGGGATTGTCGTCGATGCGATCCGCCGGATGGACGGCTTCGTCTCCCTCGCCTAATACCCGTTCCCGGGCATGAACATGGGACAGATCTAGGCCAGGTGGACGCGTCCACCTGGGCTCCCTACAGCCCCCGGTCAGGGTCGAACGTCTGGATAGGGTTCCTTGAGCCCAGCCTTCCGGTATGCAAGGTTGGCCTTGAACTTGAGCGGGGCCAAGTCGGCCGTCGCCGTGGCACGCTCTGCATCCGTCGCCGCGCTGGAGATCTCCACCAGCTTGCGCTCCACGGTCGCCTTAGCCTCGATGGCCGCCACGTAAGCATTGTCTCGCTCCTCCTGCGCCTTGTCCTTCTCGGCGTCCCTATCCACCTGCACCCTGGATTTGACTTTTTCCACGATGTCTTTCTTGGCCTCAGCCAGGACGTCTCCCACGAACTTCAGGAATTCCGAACCCGCCGCCGTTTCTTTCATGGTGATCTCAAGATTGAATGGCTCGAGATCATCCAAATGCCATGGTTTCTTGGCTTTGCG
>CAZFUK010000850.1:0-2276 GCA_964522005.1 uncultured Anaerolineales bacterium
CCACCGGCTGGCGGACGAGTTGCTTGGCGACGCGCAAGCCGCCAAAGCCGGCCCCGACAATCACGACACGCGGCAATTCGGGCTGCTGTGAATTCATGTTAGTCCTCTATCCTTATTATGTCATGCTGAGCGAAGCGAAGCATCTCGCGGTAGTAGAGCGAGACCCTTACCCTGAGTACAGGGCACAGGTCGCTGCGCTCAGGGTGACAGTCGCAGACATTTTCATCTCAGCGAAGCGTCTGCTCTAGAATCTCTGAATCCTGTCCTCGGCGTCGTCCTTCAGGTCGGACGCCGTCCGCTCGGCGTCAGCCGCCGCGTCGCGCAGCGTCGTCTCGGCCGAGGCGGCCGCCTCCTGAACCGCGTCCGCCGCCTGGCCCGCCCACGGGCTGCCCGTCGGCCGCCAATCCACGTCGGACGCGCCGCCCTGGTTCCGCATGCCCGTTCCCATCTCGACCAGTTCCGAGCGCATCTCCTCGCCCGACTTGGGCGCGAAGAGCAGGGCCGCGCCCGCGCCCAGCGCCGCGCCGAGCACCAGGCCAAAGCCAAACGCCCCGCCGCCGCCCTTGGCCTTCTCGGCCTTCCTCGCGGCTTTCGCGGCCCGCCGCGCCGCCTTGTCCTTGGCCTTCTTGCCCTTCCCGCGCCCCTCGTCCACTGTCGTCTCGGCCTCAACGGTTGTCGCCGCCTCGGCGCTCGCCGCGCTCGCCTCCTGGACCAGGGTCTCCGCCTCCGTCGTCGCCGGGGCGTGGACCGCGTCGAAAATGGCCTTCTCCTCGGGCAGGTCCGCCGTCACCGCCGGCTGGCCCCCGATGGGCTGCTCGCTGACCGGCGTCGGCACGGTCGCCGCTCCCGTCGCTGTCTCCATACCTGTCGTCACAGTCGTCCCACTCTGTTGTCGTCGCCAGAACATACCTACCTCCTTAACCCTCTTTGCGTACCGTCACCTGGGAGGGCACGACGAAGTTGCCGTCCATCTTGACCAACACCAGGCGCAGTTGATAGACGCCAGGCGGCAGCGCCTCGGCGTGCCACGTCTCCAGCACGCCCGAGCGTGACACCGCGTGGGTATCGCCAATGGTGATCCAGTCACCGCCCTGGCGGCGGTACTCTACCTTGTAGAACTGATACTCGGCCGGGTTGAACTGCACGACCCCCACCACGGGCACGGCGCCCGACACCGTCGTGTCGTTGACCGGCCCAGAGATGACCGCCACCTGTCCGCTCCGCACCGGACCCGGGTTGGCGCCGGCCTGGGCGGCCGAGGGCGGCGGGGCCGTCTGGCCGGGTACGGCCGGCGTTGGCGTGCCCTCTAGCTTGGCTTTCGCCACCGCGGCTGAATCTTCAGGGTCAATCCCCGCCGCCGCAAGGGCCAGCCAGGTATCGGTACAGGGCGCCGGCGCGGCGGTCGGCCACTTCGCCTGCTGCAGCCAGGTCTGGGCTTCCTTCTTCTCGTCATTGTCCGTGGGCAGCTTCAGGACGGTCATGGGCTTGGCGCCGGCGTCACCCGGCCGCGCCGCGCAACTGCGCGTCGTCTTGTCGGCCTGGAACGACACCACGTTGACCACCTGCCAGGCGGGGTCGTCCTTGGGCGGCTTGGCCTCGGCCAGGAATAGCTCCCGTTCCTTGCGAGCGCACGTCGGCCCGATGGCGCAGATCTCGGCCTCCACCACGCCAGGTGGGCGCACGAACGTCTGCTGGAGGGGCGCGCCGGGGCCGGGACGCAGCACTTCCAGCACTTCAGGCGTCTTGAACACCGTCTCGAAGAAGTCGTGCCAGATGGGGGCCGCGCCGGTCACGCCCGTGCTGTTGATCATCGCCGTATTGTCGGCGTTGCCCACCCAGACCCCAACCGTCATATAGGGCGTGTAGCCCAGCGTCCAGTTGTCCTTGTAGTCGTTGGTCGTGCCCGTCTTGACCGCCGCCGGCTGCGTCAGCTTCAGCGGGCTGTTGGGACCGAAGGCCGGGATACGCGCCGGTTCGTCAGACAGCATGTCGGTGATGATGTAGGCCACGGCCGGGTTCATGACAAGCTGCGGCTGGGGCGGCGTGTACTGGTACAGCACGCGCTCCTGGTTGTCCACGACCTTGAGGATGGACGCGGGCGGAATGAGATGGCCCATGCGGGCGAAGGTCGAGTAGGCCGTGGTCATGTCGAGCAGCGTCACTTCGCCGCCGCCCAGGGTCAGCGACAGCCCGTACCAATCGGTGCCGCGATTCAGCCCATTGATGCCCAGGCGGTGCGCCGCGTCAATCGTCTCCTGCACCCCCACACGCTTGAT
>CAZFUK010000851.1:0-2275 GCA_964522005.1 uncultured Anaerolineales bacterium
CCTGTCGTCTTTCACCTATTCCTGCCGTATGTCACCTCGTTTGGAGCGCACTAACGATGGTTAGGCGAGGAGGGAACTCCCTCTTACTGAGTGTCTTCGCCCACGCTGGGGCGTTCAGGCCCCAGTTCGCACGAGGCGAATCAGTCGTTTATGGGGAACTGCAGCTTGAAAGCCGCAGCCTGATCAACTGCTTCTTCAAGAACGGTAACGTGTGGCTGGTGCGGTTGACCTGCCTGCCGCCGCCACTTCAGCCCCACGCGGCCTAGAGAAAACTACTATGTCTCGTTCACAACACCTCGTCAGCCTCATCATCCTACGCCTAATCGTGGCGCTCCTGGTCCTAGGGACCCTACCGCCGACCGCCCACGCCGACGACACGCCGCGCGTCTTCCGCTTCGAGTGGCTGCGGCAGTGGGCGCACCAGCCTGGCCTCGACGTCCTGAACCAGCCCTACGGCGTCGCCTTCGACCGCCAGGGCTACCTCTACGTCGTGGACCAGGACAACCACCGCGTCGTCGTCTACGACCGCGACGGCCAGCCGGTGCGCAGCATGGGCCGGCTGGGCAACGGGCCGGGCGAACTGTACGGCCCGACCCTGCTGGCCGTGGACAGCCGAGGGTATGTCTATGTGGTGGACGAGGGCAACGGCAGTCTGGTGCGCTTCGACCCGCAGGGCCGGCCCTTGCCCTCGTGGGAGGGGCTGGTCTGGCCGCGCGGGGTCGGGGTTGGCGCGGACGACACGGTGTACGTCACTGACATCCCCGGCGCGCCAGGGCAGTGGCGCGGCCGCTTGCAGGCCATTACCCAGGATGGAGAGCGCCGCACCGTGGTCGAGCAGAACGGCGGGCTGGGGCCGCTGCGAGTACGTCAGCAAGGGGGAAGCGACGTCATCTACGTCGCCTCATCGAATACCATTGAGCGCGTGGTGCTGGTCTACCGCGCCGACGGCTACCTGCTGAACCAGTACGGCGACCTGAACATGCCCGTCCTGGACCGCGTCGGGATTTACGACCTGGAAGTGGGGCCGGATGGCTCTCTCTACATCAGCGAGTGCCGCGACATCAACCGCGACACCAGCCCAACGACGGAGTGCCGCATTACCGCGCCCAAGTTCCGCAACCACCAGCGCGTGGTCGAGGTCTATCGCGGCTTCTACCAGTCGCGCGGCATCGCCCTCGGCCCGGACGGCCTACTCTACGTCGCCGACGGCCGCAGCGACAACCTGACCTACCCCTGGGCCCAGGGCGCGTACCCGATGATCCAGCGGGTTCACCGCCTGACCCAGGACGGCCAGATGGTCGAGCCGACCTGGACGTTTCCGGAGGGGCACGGCCCCGGCCAACTGGTAGACCCGCGCTTCATCGCCTGGAGTCCCACGGGCCACCTCTGGGTCTATGACCGCAACGATGGCCGCTTCCAGCAGTTTACGCCAGGAGGCGACTTCGTGCGTGACACCCCGTGGGGCTGGCAGACCCTTGGCGTACGGGGCCTCAAAGTGGACCTGGATGGCAACCTGCTGATCGCGCTGCACTGCCAACTGCGCAAGCTCGCGCCGGACGGCTCGCTCATCACCGCCTACCCACTGCAGGGCGACTGGTGCCAACCCAGTTCGGGTATCGGCGCGACGCCCATCCCGCCGCCCCCCAATCCCCTGTTCGCCCAGGTCTACGGCTTCGACCTGGACCACGAGGGCCGGCTCTACGTAGCCGATGCCTGGGCTGATCGCGTCGTCAAGCTGACGGCGGACCGCCAGGCCGTCGAAACCCAGTTCGGCGGCGAGGGCGTCTTCCGCTTCCCGCTGGACGTAGCGGTGTCGCCGGATGGGCGGCGGCTGTATGTCATTGATAGCGAGGAGTTCCACCCACCCGACCGAGGCGACCTGACCTACACCCGCCGGCGCATCCTGGTCTTCGACACGGCCCAGCCCCAGCAAGTCGCCGCGACCTGGTACATTCGCCCGCCTGAGCCGGGCGTCTACTACAACGACGACGGGCTGCGTCACGTGGAGGTAGATGAGGAAGGCTACGTCTATGTCGTGGATGGGCGGGAGGGAACGGTCTACAAGCTCGACCCGCAGACGGGGCAGCCGGTGGGTCGCATTTACCCCGGCGGGGTGGGCGTCGGCCACGGCCAGTTCAACTCCCTCCAGGCCGACGCGGGCGGCTTCACCGTCGCGCCGGACGGCCTGCTGTACACGGTGGAGCAGCGGGGGTACAGCTTTGAGAGCAACGCGCGGGTGCAGGTCTTCGGCCAGGTAGCAGCCACCGTCACCCCG
>CAZFUK010000852.1:0-2272 GCA_964522005.1 uncultured Anaerolineales bacterium
TGGCCTCTGGGGGCCTAGACAAAGTTGGTAAACCGTAGTATACTGTCGCGGTGTTTGCAACCCCGCTCGATAAACGCGCCCCTGCGCGTCCAGGCGCCTCGGCCTGGAATTCCCCCCACCTTCCAGGGGGATGTCTTGCACAGATCTGATGTAAAGGACAATTGGCGATGATCGAGCAGTGGACCCGGGATGTCTTTGCTCAACAGGTGCACACCCCCTTTCAGGTCCACAACGCAGTTGGCTCAGCCATCACCGTTGAACTGGTCCAGTTGACGGATGCCCCGTCGTCACCGAAGACGGAGAGTTTCGCGCTCCTCTTTCGCGGGCCAGCGTCAGCGTTTTTGGATCAGGGAGCCTACGAGTTCCAGCACGAACACATGGGGACCGCCAGCCTGTTTATTGTGCCTGTCGGCCGCGACCAAACCGGTTACTACTACGAAGCCGTATTCAACCGTCTTCACCAGTAGCTGACCCGACTTCCGCCCTTGCCTATATCTGAGCTGCGCCTCTCGGCGTGGCTCGTGCCGCCACGTGAAGGGGGAAATGAGACATGAGTAGGGAAGTCAGCCGTCGAGGGTTTCTCAAGGCCGCCCTGGCAACCGGCCTATCCGTGGGTTTGCTGGGCACGCCCGGCGGGCTGAACGCGGCCCAGGAGTTCTATGATGAACGCGGTATGGGCGGTCTACCCTGGGTCGTCGACCGACGCCTTGAGGCGCTCCGCCAGGCCAGCGCCGCTACCTTCTCACCCCTGATCGGGTCAACCTTCCTTCTCAAGACCGCCAGCGGCGGCATGGCCGTTACCCTGATCGAAGTCACGCCGGTCCAGTCCTACCCCACTCACGACAGCTTTTCGCTTCTGTTCCAGGCACCCGCCGGGGCAACGGCGGAGGCAGCCACCTACACCATTGAACACGCGACCCTTGGCGCCCTCTACCTGTTCCTTTCGCCCATTGGCCTGTCGGGACAGATCTATGAGGCGTGTTTTGCGCGGCTACGCACGACTGCTATCTAGTCTGCTGTACACCCATGTCTATTACCCTGCGTCCGATGACCCCGGACGATATGCCTTTCCTGTTTCAGGTCTACGCCAGCACCCGCCTGGAGGAAATGGCGCCGGTCGGGTGGACACCCAATGAGGTGGCCGCCTTCCTGACGCAGCAGTTCACGGCTCAACAGCAGTTCTACCTGGAGCACTACGAGAACGCGACCTACAGCCTCATCCTACTCGATGGTCAGCCGGTCGGCCGGCTGTACCTGGCCCGCTGGGCGACCGAGATACGCATCATGGATATTGCTCTCCTGCCCGCGTACCGGGGACGGAGCATTGGCTCGGCGCTGCTGCGCGACATCCTGGCCGAAGGCCGGCGCAGCGGCAAGCGGGTGAGCATCCATGTCGAGAAGTTTAATCCGGCCCTGCGCCTGTACGAACGCCTGGGCTTCCGGCGGACCGTGGACCGAGGGGTGTACTGGTTAATGGAGTGGCAGCCGACGCCAGACGCCGCTGTTGTCAGCCAGCGATAGGAGACCCACGATGGCCGAACCCTTCCTGTCCGAAATCCGAATCATGAGCTTTGTGTTTGCGCCCAGGGGCTGGGCCTTGTGTAACGGCCAACTCCTGCCCATCAACCAGAACCAGCCGCTGTTCTCGCTGCTGGGAACGACGTTTGGGGGCGATGGTCGGGTCAACTTTGCCCTGCCTGACCTGCGCGGTCGTGTCCCTATCCACGTTGGCTCTGGTCACACGCTCGGTGAGCGGGCCGGTGAGGAGGCTCACACCCTCTCCATTGCCGAGATTCCGACTCACACCCACTCGGTGAGGGCGTCGAGCGTCAATGGGACGACGCCGATCCCAACCAACAACGTACTGGCGGCGGCCAATAACATGTACGCCGCGCCGACCAACCTGGTCGCGCTCAACGCCTCGACCGTCACGAACATCGGGGGCAGCCAGCCCCACCTGAACATGCAGCCGTTCCTGACCCTGTCGTTCTGTATCGCCCTGCAGGGCATCTTCCCCAGTCCGAGCTAAGGAGGCGAGTATGGCGCAACCGTATGTGGGCGAAATCCGAATGTTCGCAGGCAACTTCGCTCCCGCCGGCTGGATGTTCTGTGAGGGGCAGTTGCTGCCCATCTCCGAGTACGAGACGCTGTTTAACCTGATCGGCACCACCTACGGCGGCGACGGGCAGAGCACCTTTGCCTTGCCCGACCTGCGCGGCCGCGTGCCCATGCATCAGGGCAACGGCCATATTCTGGCTGAAACGGGCGGTGC
>CAZFUK010000853.1:0-2268 GCA_964522005.1 uncultured Anaerolineales bacterium
AGCGCGAGCAGACCCTCAACCAGATCCTGGTCGAGATGGACGGCTTCGACAGCGATACGCATGTGATTGTGATTGCCGCAACGAACCGGCCGGACATCCTGGACCCGGCGTTGCTGCGGCCGGGCCGCTTCGACCGCCGCGTCGTCATTGACCGCCCGGACAAAATGGGGCGGCGTCACATCCTGGACGTCCACGTGCGCGGCAAGCCGCTGGACCGCACGGTCAACCTGGACACCGTCGCCAAGCTGACGGTGGGCTTCTCGGGCGCGGACCTGGAGAACCTGGTCAACGAGGCGGCCATCCTGGCGGCGCGACGCAACGCCAAAGCCATCAATATGAAGGACATCACCGAGGCGGTCGAGAAGGTCACGGCCGGCCCGGAGCGCAAGAGCCGCGTCATCAGCCCGCAGGAGAAGCGCATCATCGCCGTCTACGAGGCGGGCCAGGCCATCGTCCGCCATGCCCTGCCCAATTGCGACCCGGTCCACAAGATTTCCATCGTGGCGCGCGGCATGAGCGAGGGCTACGTCACCTCGCGGCCCGAAGAGGACCGCACGATGACGCCCAAGGCCAAGTTCGAGGACGAGATCGCGGCGCGGCTGGGCGGCCGGGCGGCCGAGGAATTGTCCTTCGGCGACGTGACCGTCCGCGCCCACGACGACCTGGAGCGAGCCACCAAGTTCGCCCGCATGATGGTCACCCAGTTCGGCATGAGCGAAGCCCTGGGGCCGATTATGTTCGGTGAGAAGGACGAGCTGGTCTTCCTGGGCCGCGAGATTGGCGAGCAGCGCAACTACTCGGAGGCCGTGGCGCAGCGCATTGACCGCGAGGTCCAGCGCATCGTCGGCGAAGGCTACGAGCGCGCCCGCGCCGTTCTGACCGCCCAGCGCGAGCAGCTCAACGCCCTGGCGAACCTGCTGCTGGAGCGCGAGACGGTGGACTCGAACGAGTTCGAGGCGTTGTTCGACTCGCAGCCGCAGACGGGTATGGCGCCGGCGTAAGCGCGGGGGAAGACCGAGGCAGACGTAGGACGATGTAGCAAGGGAGGGAACTGAAGCCCAGTTCCCTCCCTTAGCCTTGACAGACATTTCTCATCCATTCTTCACGCCAGGCTTTGGCCGGATGGGTCAACCTGTGCTATAATCCCCGCGCTTGTTCAAGACTAATGATTGATGATTGAAGATTTATGCGACTAGACCGCGAATCGGTATTGCGCCTGGTGGCCGAGCATGGCGGCCCGGAAGGGCTGGACCTGTCGGGGCGCGACCTGACAGGCATTGACCTGAGCCATGTGGACCTGCACGGCGCGATTCTCAGCAAAGCCGACCTGCGCGAGGTGGACCTGCGCTGGGCCGACCTGCGCGACACCGACCTGTCCTGGGCGGTGCTGCGTGGCGGCGACCTGCGCTGGGCCAACTTTCGGGGCGCTAACCTCGTCCAGGCTGACATGCGCGACGTCAACATGTGGGGCGCCGAACTGGCCGAGTCGAACCTGGGCGGCACCGACCTGAGCACGGCCAGCGACAGCCGCATCGAGTTGACCGAGGGCGAGCCGGAGACCGTCGGGACGCCCACCCGCTTCGGCGCGGGCCTCCTCGACCGCCTCAACCTGCGGCTCAGCGCGCGCGGCCTCCTGCTGGGCTTCCTGGCGGCCATCCTGCTGGTCTACTTCTGGGGCTGGGCCTACCAGGCTAGCTACTACTCGGCGTTCAACCTGCCGCCGTCGGCGGTCATGGACCTGGCCTCGTCGGACTATCTGCTGCGCGGCGGGCAGGTGCTGGTCAGCGCGCTCAAGTTCCTGCTGGCCTTCCCCTTCATCCTGCTCTACCTGCTCTTCTTCCTGGCGATTCTGCTCATCATCCCCCTGGCCTTCCTGGCCCTGGGCACGCGCGTCTTTGCCTTTATCCCCAGCCGCAGCGCGCGCAACCTGGTCTTCCTGGCGTTTATCATTGTCTACTTGTTCGTGTTTGTCGTCTTGATGCAGGTGGTCATTGGGCCGCTGTGGGGCGCGGTCTTTGGCGCGGGCCTGCCCTTCCGCGAGAGCTTCGACCTGTTCTTTGGGCTGTGGCAGGCGTCCAGCGGCGTGGTCAAGTTTCTGATGCTCGTCTTCGTGCTGCTGGCCCTGATACCGGTCTGGGCGCTCTATCGCCTGCTGGCGCGCTGGGTCCAGCGCACCGAGGTCTCGCCGCCCCTGGCCGCCCGCTTCCCCAACCTGGCGCGCGCCTGGAACGGCCTCCAGGGGACGCGGCTGTTCGCCCGCTCCGGGCC
>CAZFUK010000854.1:0-2268 GCA_964522005.1 uncultured Anaerolineales bacterium
TGGCCCGCCTTGACCGCGCCGAGGAAAGCGACCAGCATCGCCGGCTCTTTGTGGCCGACCACAGCCACCGGCGAGCGGTCGTCGGGCAGGACGCGGGCCAGGTGGGCGGCCAGGGCGTCGGACTGGCGGCGCAGGTCGGCGTAGCTGAGGGCGCGGCCCTGGGAGAGGTGGGCCGGGCGGTGCGGGGTCAGGTCCGCCCAGCGGGCGATGCGGTCCAGGAGATGCATGGCCGCCCCCTAGAAGCCCTGGTAGATGAACGAGGGCGTCGAGAAGTCGCCCTGACCGTAGAGCGCGAGCAGGGCCAGCAGGATGAGCAGGTAGTAGAGGGTGAGGGCCAGGCTGCGCGCCCAGGGGCGCGACGCGAGGGCGGCGAGGCGAACAACGGAACGCGCTAGCATGCGGTCGGCCTTCTAGTCCGTACTGGCGCGGACGCTGAGGTCGCGGCTGGGCAGGGGCTGGTCGTGGTAGAAGGCGTCAATGACCCGGCTGTAGTGGATCCAGCCCGCCTTGCTGAGGTGGAACTGGGGGTCGAGCAGGAAGTAGGGGTCGCGGCCGTGCTGGGCGAAGTCCATCTGCGGGAAGCCGTAGCGCGCCACCGCCGCCCGCAGCCGCCGGTAGTAGGCCTGGACCGCGTCCGGCGAGACGCCCATGTGGGCGTAGTACGCCTCGGGCACAGGCATACTCAGAATCAGGGGCCGCGCGTCAAGCTCGTGCAGCGTCCGCAGCAGCAGGTCCAGGTCGGTCCACTCCTGCGACGCCTCCATCGTCTGCAAGAACTCGTCGTCGGTCAGGCTATCTCGGTCGAGCGCGGCCACCTGTTGAATCTCCGCCTCCCAGCGCTTGGCATTGAAGCCGAAGGGGTTGCCCTCCGCCTCTTTTATCGTTCCATCGCGCGCGCGGCGGTAAAGCTTATCCCAATCCATCTCGGCCGGGACGCGCTCGACCGGGTCGGCGGTTGGCCGGTCGCGCAGAAAGGCCACGGTCGTCGAGTGGTCCTGGAGTCGGATGATGGCGGTCTGGAGTTTGCCCAGGGGGAGGGCGGCGTAGTACAGGGCGGCGCTCAGCGGGTCGTCGGCGGCGAGGCGACGCAGGGCGAAGGCGAGCACGGGGTCACGGTCGAGGGTATCGGGGTAGTCCAGCATGCGCCGGGCGGCGGCCTGTTTCAGCCCGTGGCTGAGTTCGGTGCCGAAGGCCACCTCGAAGGCGTGCAGCCGCGAGAAGTTGCCCGCGTAGACGACCGGGGCGCTCATGGGGTGAAAAAAGAAGGACGGCGAGAGGGAGATAACGACCTTGCGGCCGCGCATGGCCCCGCCGACGGAGGCCAGGCTTTGCTGGGTGACCAGACTGGCGGCGCCGTTGGCCCCAACCACGGACACGGTGAAGCCGGTGGGGTAGCTGGCGAACAGGCTGGGGCTGTCGTAACGGCTCCGCCACTTGAGTTCGGAACTGCCGTAGAAGGGTAGGAGATCGGGTTGCTGGAAGGCGGCGCGCTGGAGAGCGCGGCCCACGTGTTTCTGGTGGGCTAGCTCTGGCGCCAGGGCGTGGACAGAGGCAGTCTCGACCTGCTCGGCGTAGCGGACGCCCGCGAACAGGCAGACCAGGAGCAGGGCCAGGGCGTTGAGAGCGGGGCGCAGATGCGGCGTGTACATGGTCTGTGACCCCACAGACATCGGGACGGCCCGGCAGGGGCCAGGGAGCTACCGTCCCACGCGGCTTTCCATATTGGTGACGATGCGGCGGGGGGTGGCCCACGCCTCGCGATCAAACTCGGCCGGCGAAATCTCGATGCCAAACCGCTCTTCGAGGGAGACGATCAACTCGACCGTCTTGAGCGAGTCGAGGACCTGAGCCTCATAGAGCGGCAGGTCGAGCCGCTGCGACAGGTCGGGGACTTCGGTAATCTGGGCGAGGAGGTCGAGAACCTCATGCTGGGTAGACATGCCTGACTCTCCGCGAGACGATGGCCTGCATTATAGCGCAGGCCATCGCCGGAGGCAAATTCCGTCTGGGCGTCAGGTCTCCCTCAGGGGAGATCGGAGATGCCGCCGCCCACCGGCTTCGGTTCACCCAGCGTCCCCCAGTCGTCCACGGCTGTCCTCTCGGCCGGCTGAACCGGATCGGAGATGCCGCCGCCCACCGGTTTCGGTTCACCCAGGGTTCCCCAGTCGTCCACAGCCGTCTTCTCGGCGGGCTGACCCGGATCGGAGATGCCGCCGCCCACTGGCTTCGGCTTTGGCGCCTGGGTCGAGGGGTCGAAGTCATAGCACC
>CAZFUK010000855.1:0-2266 GCA_964522005.1 uncultured Anaerolineales bacterium
CATCCGCGCCTTTGCCAAGCTGGCCTAGTTGTTAGACATGATCCTTAGAGATACAGCTCAGGATCATCACTTAGTTCCTGAGATAGGGTTAGCTACTTAGTAGGCGCGGGCGAAGATGGCAACCTGGTGGGTCTCTTTGCCCGTGCGGATGCAGCGGCCGGGTTCGGTCGGCTGGTCGAAGGGAAAGGCGCGGATGGTGACGCCGCCGGCCGCCTGCTTGACCCAGGCCTCGTCGTCGTCGTCGCCGGCCCAGTAGGCGCGGATGAAGCCGAAGCCGCCGCTCTCCGGCACCAGCGACATAAACTCGTCCCACGAACTGGCGGTGAAGGTCATCTTGTCGCGCCGCGCCTGGGCCGTCCGGAACAGCCCGGCCTGGATGTCGGCCAGCTTGGCCTGCACCGTCTCGCTTAGCTGGTCCCAGCCGACGCTCTCCTTGCCCGACTTGTCGGGGATGTCGCGCCGCGCCACGACAGCCACGCGGCTGGCTACGTCACGCGGGCCAAGCTCGATGCGGATCGGCACGCCGCGCATCTCCCAGTCGTTGAACTTGAAGCCGGGGGTCAGGCCCTCGCGGTCGTCCACTTCCAGGCGAACGCCGGTCAGCGCCGTCTTGAGGTGGTCCACCGCGCCCATGACCGCCGCGCGTTCCTCGTCGGAGCGGTAGATGGGGACGATGACGACCTGGGTCGGGGCGAGCTTGGGCGGGAACTTCAGGCCCTTGTCGTCGCCGTGCAGGCCGATCAGCGCGCCGAGCATGCGCCAACTCAGCCCCCAACTGGTGGTCCAGCAGTACTTGAGGGTGTTGTCGCGGTCCTGGTACTGGATGTCGAAGGCCTTGGCGAAGTTCTGGCCCAGGTTGTGCGACGTGCCGGACTGGAGGGCGCGGCCATCGGGCATGAGCGACTCGATGGTGTAGGTCCGCAGGGCGCCGGCGAACTTCTCCGTCTCACTCTTGCGCCCGGTCAGGACGGGGACGGCGGCCCAGTCCTCGGCCAGAATGCGGTAGATTTCGAGCATCTGGAGCGTCTCCGCCTCGGCCTCTTCCTCGGTGGCGTGGGCCGTGTGGCCCTCCTGCCAGAGGAATTCGGCGGTGCGCATAAACGCGCGGGTGCGCTTCTCCCAGCGTAGCACGCTGCCCCACTGGTTGATGAGCACCGGCAGGTCGCGGTAGGTGCGAATCCACTGGGCGTACATGTGGCCGATGACGGTCTCCGACGTGGGCCGGACGACGAGCGGCTCGGCCAACTCTTCGCCGCCGCCGTGGGTCACGACGGCCAGTTCGGGCTTGAAGCCCGCCACATGGTCCTTCTCCTTGGCGATGAAGCTCATGGGGATGAGGACCGGGAAGTAGGCGTTCTTGTGGCCGGTGGCCTTGAACATGGCGTCGAGGGCGGCCTGGAGGTTCTCCCACAGGGCGTAGCCGTAGGGGCGGAGGACCATGAACCCGCGCAACTGCTCAGGGACGCGGGGCGGGGTATCGGCCAACTCGGCGCGCATGATGATTTCGTTATACCAGTCGGAAAAGTCCTGACTGTGCGACGGTAACTTCTGGACGGACATGGCTTCTCTCTCCGGGGACAGGGTGCAGGTGGGCTAATTATAGCCCGAAGTGGCCCAATACAGAAAGGAAGAGGGGATTCAGAAGAGACCCTAAAGGTCTCCAGGACCTCTAGGGTCTTAAGGGCGCGAGCGCCCAATCCCCAGCCGCAGGCCGCCCACCTCGACCGTGTCCAGGGCCGGGTCCAACTCACTCACGACGGTGATGTCACGGGCGCGGGCCACGCTGACCAGGTCGGGGATGGCGGCGCGCAACTGGTCGGCCAGGGCGGGGTCGTCGGTCGCCAGGTCGAGCCGCGTCAGTTCCGCGCCGACGGACAGGGCGCGCTCGCTCTTGTAGCGGCGGACGGCCGTCGCAATCGCCACCAGGGTGTCGCCCAGCCGCTCGGCGGCTTCGTCCACCAGGCGCTCGTCCACCGTCGGCCAGGGCGAGACGTGGACGGAGGCGGGGCCGTCCGTGGCCCGGAACAGGCCCTGGTAGACCTCCTCCGTGATGTGCGGAAAGAGGGGGGCGAACAGTTGGGTGATGGTCAGCAGGATGCTGTGGAGTGTGGTGATCGCGCCGGCGTGGAGCGGGTGATCGGCCGCGTAGAGGCGGTGTTTCGCCATCTCCAGGTAGTTGTCGGCCAGGTCGCCCCAGAAGAAGCCCTCTAGCTCACTCTTGGCGGCGGCGTAGTCATAGGCCTGGAACAGGTCGGTGACGCGTTGG
>CAZFUK010000856.1:0-2262 GCA_964522005.1 uncultured Anaerolineales bacterium
GCGACCGTGTGGGCCAGCGACGGCGGCGCGTGCTCTGGGGTGTCGTCGGGGCGGCTCTCGTCGGAGGTGGGCGGAGCGTCGTCCGTCGAAGCTTCGCTGTGGGCACTGGCGGCGAGCGGCTCAGGGGCGGGGGGGCGAGAGGCCGTCTGAGAGACGGGTGGGGTGTCCGGCCCGCCGGGTTCGCCGGGCAGCGGCGCGGAGGCGGGCGGCTGGACGGGGGCCGGGGCGGGCGCCGCTTTGGCGTCGGCCGCTTTGGCCGGATGCCGCGCCACGTCCTCGGCCTCGTCCAGGATGTCGCCCAGACCGTCCACCGACGCCAGGTCGGTCCAGACATTGACGATTTCCTGGCGCTCGCGGCTGACCTTGTACGCCCGCTCGCCACGGCTCGGCCGCTCGGTCTGGCCTTCGTCCAGCATGCGCGTCAGTTGCAGCCGCAGCGTGCCGCCCCGGTCAATCCATACCTCGCGCACCGCGCCCTCGTCGAGCCGGCCCGTGACCACCCCATCCTCCACCGAGGCGTCAAACCCACGCTCAGCCAGCGCGGTCTTGATCTGCTCGGCGTCAAAGGTAAAGGCCATCACTCCCCCCTGTTCCAGTCACGCTCGAAAACCTCGCCCAGACGGCGCAGGATGCCCGCGTCGGTGAGGAAGACGCCTAACTCGCGGTTGTTCTCCAGGGCGTTGGACGAGAAGTTCTGCGAGCCGACCCAGCCGCGCTTGCCGTCCACCAGCACCATCTTGGTATGCTGGAAGGGCTGGTCCAGGCGGCGTAGTTTCACGCCCCGCGCCACAATCCAGTCTAGCTCGCGCAGCCGCGAGTCGCCCTCGTCCAGCGTCGGCAGCAGCAGGCGCACCCGCACCCCACGACGGGCAAGAGCGGCCAGGGTATCCTCAAACTCGTTGTCCGAGAACCCCTCAATCTGGATGTCCACCGCCGACTGGGCCGAACGCAGGAACGGGAGCAGCCGCTCGCGCGCGTTGTCCGGACTCCACACCAGGTCGGGCTGACTCACGCGGGGCTTCTCGCGCTGCCAGTCGGCGTCGAAGACCGTGGCGATCTCGGCCACGTGGGCCGGGTCTGTGTCAATGATGCCGTACTCACGGTTGCGGGTGAAGGACGAGCGGGTCAGGTTGAGGGTCATGATCAGGGCGACGCGCTCGTCAATGATGAACGTCTTCTGGTGGGTATAGCGGAAGGTGGGGTCGCTGTCCCGCGTCTGGACGCCCGCCGCTTTCAGCTTGGCGACATCGTCCTGGCTGCCTCCACCGCCTAACGGCTCCGGCTCAACCATCACCCGCACGTCCACGCCGCGCCGTTTGGCCGCGATCAGCGCGTCCACCACGTCGTCGTCGAGCAACAGGTAGATGACCAACCGGATGGACTTCTGGGCCGATTTGATGGCGTTCAGTACCGGCGCGTAGCCGTCGTCGGGCAGGACGAACAGGGCCAGCGTGCCCTCGGCGCTGGGCCGCAGGGAGGGCGGCAGGGACGTCGGGCTGGGCTGGACCGCCGCCCTGGGGCTGGCGGAGGCCGGGGCGACCGTCGCGCCGGGTCGGGCGGTCGGGGCGGGGGTCAGTGTCGGCGCGGCGTTGGGCGCGTCACCGACGGGGGCAGCCCTGGGGGCCGCGGCGGTGGTAGGCCGGGCCATCGGCATGGGGGCGGGGGGGGTCGGGCCACGGTTCGTACAGGCAGCCAGCGCTAGCCATGTCAGTAAGGCTACCAGACCCAGGGATATCCATTTCATCCGTATCCACTCCATCTCCGGTTCGTAAGCCTGTTAGTTTACCACACTCCCAGCCCAGTCCCAAGTCTTGACCCCCACTTCGGCATTTCCTATAATAGACCATCTGCTAATAAAGGAGCCTCCGCTTATGGTGACGCCTATCGTGATTGCGAAATCGGACCACGAGTTTCAGCTTTTGCCCAAAATGGCTAACCGTCACGGCATTGTCGCCGGCGCAACCGGCACGGGCAAGACCGTAACGATTCAGGTGATGGCCGAGAAGTTGAGTGAAATCGGCGTTCCCGTCTTTGTCTCCGACGTCAAGGGGGACTTTTCGGGTGTAAGCCAGCCGGGCAAGGACAACCCCAAAATCAGCGAACGGGTGCAGATGCTCGGGCTGACCGACTATACCCACACCGGCTACCCTGTCACCTTTTGGGATGTCTTTGGCGAGCAGGGCCACCAGCTCCGCGCGACCGTCTCGGACATGGGGCCGCTGCTGTTGAGCCGGCTGCTCGACCTCAACGAGACGCAGACGG
>CAZFUK010000857.1:0-2261 GCA_964522005.1 uncultured Anaerolineales bacterium
TCCGCGCCGGTGCCGTCATACTGGAGACAGCGATCATAGGGCGCGACGGGGGTACACACCGTCACGTTGGGCGCCAGGGGCGCTAAGGGCGCGACCGGGGCGACCGGCGCTCCTGGCAGCGTTGAGGCCGGCGCGTCACTCGTCGTGACCTTCCGCACGCCTGAGAGATTAGCCGGGGCATACTCGAGGCTGATCGCGGCCTGCGCGGGAGCGTGGGCCAGCAGCACCAGGAGGGCGACCAGGTTAAGCGCCATGAACCAGCGCGGACGGGGCGCTCGCCGGCGCGGATGACGGTCTGGGGCTAAGCCCCGAAACAGGACCAGCCCGACCCAGACCTGGGTCAGGCGCCGCGAGAGCGGTCTTAGCATCGCAGACATGATTACCCCCTACGAGTTGTCTTGCCATCGTGCGCTGGGGAAGCTAGGCCTCGGCTTTCCCAGGCGCTCCCCCCCCGGCCGCAACGGGGAGGGAGTTCCTGCCTGGGAAGGGGGTAGTGACCCAGGCCCGGACAACAGGTCGGGCACGGGAACAGGGATGGACCAGGCGCCAGCTAGGACGGCGGCGCGAACGATGGCACGGAACGGATAAATGGTCCTTATGGAGTTAGTCGCGGCGGCAAAACGACCTGGCCCCCGCGTCGGCGGCGTTGCGCGACACGGAGGCCAGTTAGCTCAACTACGGTCGTCAGGGACACCACAGGTGATAGGTGATAGGCGATGCCCCCCCACTCCCCGATACGCGGCACGGTAGGAGGGCGCAAGGAGGGTAGCAACAAGAACGAGGGCGGCACAGACGAGGTGAATGTGAGACGTCAGCAACCTGGCGGACATGGTACCCCCTTGGTGTGGTTACGTAGCGCGCACCTCCTCTGGACAGCCAGTGACCATAGTAGAATAGGGTTTACTATTCTGACTACATGAGTCTATTTGGTGAGGCGCGACGTACCTCTGTAGCCAACAGTTTACCAAATGGCCGCTTACCGAGCGCGGAGAAGTCGCTGAGTTTAAACCCAGAAGACGATTAGATTCGGCTTAGATTCCGCGTAGAGCGAGCAGAGGGAAAGGGGAGGGGATGAGACAGTCGGGGGCGGCCTGGCAGCCGGCCCCGTCGGGCGAAAGCAGCAGATCGCCCCTACGTCTGGTTCGACCTCGTGGGTCAAGGTGAGGCTGGGCGGGTCAGCGCCTGGAAGAGAGCCGTGGTTTCGTCGTCGGGCACCGAGCCAAACTCCTTTTGGAGCCAGCGCGCCAGTTGATGGTAGTGCCAGACGACTTTGCTCCGCTCGCCGAGCCGGGCGTAGCACAGCATGAGATAGCGGTGGGCCTCTTCGCGGTGGCGTTCGTGGGCAATGACCTGCCGAAACAGGTCAGCGGCGGGCATGACCTGGTCAGCCGCCAGCAGGGATTGACCGATCACCATCAACGCGCTCAAATACTTTTGCCGCAACTCCTCGCGCCGGCCCACAATCCAGTCGCTCGGCGGCGCATCGGCCAGGAAGTCGCCCTGGTAGAGGGCGATGGCGGCGGTGAGGCTGTCGAGTTGGGCCGAGGTCAGGCGCGCCGCTGCCACGTCTTCCCGCCAGCCGCCCACGGCCTCCAGGCGTTGGGTAAAGTCATCTACGTCAAACCAGTAGGGGAGGCTGCGGTTGAACGAGTAGTGCTCGCGCTCCACGCGAATCCAGTCGGGCGACCCCAGGGCGCGGCGCAAGCGATGCATGGCTTCGTGGAAGCGGCTGCGTAACTGAGCGGGGCTGGCCTGGGGCCATAGCTCCAGGCCAATCTGCTCTTTGGTCGCGCCCGGGTGGCATAGGACGTAGAATAACAGCTCCTTGGGCTTGTCCGAGAGGGGGGGGCGGGGGCCTGGCGTCTCGGTGTCCAGTTCCACGCGCCCTGGACCGAGCGCGTAGATGCGCAGACGCGGCACAGGGGCCGCGCCAGGCAGCGGGGACGCGGGGACGGACGGCGGGCCGCTCAGGGGTGGGGGAAGCGCGGCCGGGGAGGGTGGTGGCGGGGACGGAGGGAGGTCGGCCCCCGCCTCCGCGCTGGGTGCGGGGGCAGGGGGCGCCAGGGCCAGGGCGACCGCTTGCTCCAGTGTCAGAGTCTTGCCGTAGTTGTAGGCGAACTCAAACAGGTCATCGCCCAGCGCACGCCGCGTGAGGGCTACGCGCTGCTCGTAGGCGGCGCGGTCGGCCGGCGGCAGCGGGGCGTGGATCATCTGGCGGGCCATCTCGGCCGCGCCTAGCAGCCGCGCCGCCCGCTCGGCCT
>CAZFUK010000858.1:0-2260 GCA_964522005.1 uncultured Anaerolineales bacterium
CCCCTACCTCGTGCTACGGGAGGGTGTCCCGACGGGCGAGGCGACCTTGCCCCTACGGCTTGACGCGGAGGGCGTCGTCCGGGCGGGCGAGGAGACCTCGCCCCTAGCGTGACTTCTTGGGAGCGGGCTTGCTGGGCGGGGCGGACTCACCCTTCGCGCCGTCGCCGTCGGCTTTGGCGCTCGGCTTGTCGCCTAGCTTGACGGAGTTGACGCCCTTGCCGGACGACCGCTGACCGCTGACCGCCGCTGACGGCTTGCTCTCTGTCTTCGGTCCTCCGTCCTTCGTCTTCCGTCCTCCGTCGTCGCGCAAGACGGCCAGCGCCTCGGCCTCGGCCTGCTTGGCCTGCTTGGCGTCCTTGATGGACTTGACCTGCTCCGCCGCGCTGGGCTGGCTCAGCACCGCGTCAGCATCCGGCGCTTTCGCTCGGCTGCGGCCTGTCGGCTTGCTGTCGCTCACGGCTGCGCCATTCGTCCCCCGTCCGCCGTCTTCTGCCTTCTGCCTGCTGTCTTCTGCCGGCTGCCTTCCGCCGGCTGCCTTCAGTCCTTCGTCCTCCATCGCCTGCGGCAGGCGCGGCGTCAGGTTCGTTACCGACGCGACGAAGTCGCCCTTCTTGAGGTTCATCGTCCGCGAGCCGCGCGTCGAGCGCCCGGCCTGCTTGATCTGCTTGACCTCGGTGCGGATGACGACGCCGTCGCGGGACATGATGGCGACCTCGTCATCCAGCTTGACCATCAGCGCCGTGACGATGGGGCCGGTCTCATCGAGCTTAGCAATGTCAATGGTTCTCACCCCACCGGTAGCGCGGCCCTTGGTGGGATACTCATCAATGGGCGTGCGCTTGGCGAAGCCGTGGCGCGTGACGATGAGCAGCTCGGTGTCGGGGCGAGCAATCGCCATACCCGCGATCTGGTCACTAGCGTCCAGGCGCATGGCGTTGACGCCGGCCGCCGTGCGGCCCATGGCCCGCACCTCACCCTCCTTGAAGCGGAGGGCCTGGCCCCGCGCGCTGATGATCAGGATGTCGCGCTCGCCGTCGGTCAGCTTGACCCAGCCCAGCGCGTCGCCCTCTTCCAGGCCCAGCGCGATGATGCCGCTGGGCCGCACGGCCTCGAACTCGCTCAGTTCGGTGCGCTTGATCTTGCCGTTGCGCGTCGCCATGACCAGGTAGTGCGCGCCGTTGTCACGCGGCACGGGCAGCATGGCCGTCACGTTCTCGCCCTTGTCAATGGCGATGAAGTTGACCAGCGGCATGCCCTTGGCCGTGCGGTCGGCTTCGGGCAACTGGTGGGCCTTAATCTGGAACACGCGCCCCCGGTCGGTGAAGAACAGGACGCTGTCGTGGGTGTTCGCGCCGCGCAGTTCCAGGATGATGTCCTCGTCGCGCGTCACCATGCCCGTGATGCCGCGCCCGCCGCGCCGCTGGGGCCGGTAGGTGTCGGCCGGCAGGCGCTTGATGTAACCGCGCTCGGTCAGGCTGATGAGCACATCCTGGTCGGGAATCAGGTCCTCGTCGGAGAAGTTGTCGCCCTCCTCGGCCACGATGCGCGTACGGCGGGCGTCGCCGTACTTCTCTTTAAGCTGCTTCAGGTCCTCGCGGATAAGCAGGAGAATCTTGCGCGGGCTGCGCAGGAGGTCTTCCAGGTAGCTGATAAGCTGGATGACCTCTTTGTACTCGTCCTCGATCTTTTTGCGCTCCAGGGCGGCCAGGCGGCCCAGCTGCATGTCCAGGATAGCCTGGGCCTGGATGTCGCTCAGCTTGAAGCGTTTGACCAGGTTGTTGCGGGCCGTGTCGCGCGTCTGCGACTGGCGGATGATCTGGATGACCTCGTCCAGGTGCTCCAGGGCGATGCGCAAGCCTTCGAGGATGTGGGCACGCTGGCGGGCCCGCTCCAGGTCGTACTCCGAGCGGCGGCGGATGACCACACGGCGGTGCTCGATCCACAGTTCGAGCGACCGCTTGAGCGGCAGCACTTTCGGCTCGCCCTCCACCAGCGCCAGCGTGTTGACGCCGAACGTCGTCTGAAGCTGGGTGTGCTTGAGCAGTTGGTTGAGCGTCGTCTTGGGGTTGGCGCCGCGCTTGAGTTCGATGACCACACTCATGCCGCGTCGGTCCGACTCGTCGCGCAAGTCGCTGATGGTGTCAATCTTCTTGTTGCGCACCAACTCGGCGATGCGCTCGATGAGGGTGGCCTTGTTGACCTGGTAGGGCAACTCGGTGACGACGATGCGCTGGCGGTTGCCCTTCATGTCCTCGATGTG
>CAZFUK010000859.1:0-2256 GCA_964522005.1 uncultured Anaerolineales bacterium
TCGTTATCCGAGGCGACAGCGGCTACCTGGGGACGACGCCTCTACGCATCGAGGCACAGGATGTCACGGTCAACAGTGTGGAGTATGCGGTCCAGGATTTCAGCGGCGCGATGCTAGGGGGCGGCGCGGTCGAGGTCCGCCGCGCGTCTAAACTTACCATTCCGACAGTTGCGACGACCACGACGCCGACGCAGACGTCCACCTCGACCAGCACCCACACGCCGACATCCACCAGCACCTCGACGCCGACCCTGACGCCTACCTCGACCAGTACAGCGACGACAACCAGCACGGCGACGGCCACGGCCACCAGTACCTCGACGAGTACAGCCACGCCGACCAGTACCTCGACGCCAACGCTGACGCCCACCTCGACCAGCACGGCGACGGCCACGGCCACAGCCACCGCGACGAGTACCTCGACGAGTACAGCCACGCCGACCAGTACCTCGACGAGTACCTCGACCAGTACCCCTACGCCGACCAGCACGCCGACGAGTACGACGACCTCGACCCCGACTACCACGCCGACGGCGACCAACACGCCCATCCCAGGCGCCTCGAAGCCGGCCGTCTGGCGCAATGGCGTCTGGTACTTACGTAACAGCCTGACCACCGGCCCCGCCGAGATCGTCTTCAACTACGGTCTACCCACCGACCTCCCTCTGATGTGCGACTGGGACGGCAACGGGAGCAAGACGCCCGGTGTCTTCCGCGACGGCGTCTGGTACCTGCGCAATTCCAACACGACCGGACCCGCCGATATCGTCCTGAACTTCGGCGCGCCAGGGGACATCCCCATTTGTGGCGACTGGAATAGCGGCGGGACGGATACGGTGGGCGTGGTGCGGGGCAATACCTGGTTCCTGCGCAAGACCAACACCACCGGCCCGGCCGATGTCGCCTTCACCTACGGCCTGCCGGGCGACATCCCAGTCGTCGGCGACTGGAACCAGGATGGAGCGGACACGCCAGGCGTGTTACGCAGCGGGACGTGGTATCTGCGGAATAGCAACAGCACCGGGGTCTCCGACATTGCCTTCACCTATGGCGTTCCGCCGGGCGACAAGCCCATCGTGGGCGACTGGAACGGCGATGCCCTGGACACGGCAGGTGTCCTGCGCGGCAACCTGTGGTACCTGCGCAACAGCAACACGACGGGCGTAGCCGACATCAGCTTCCAGTACGGGGCGCCGGGCGACACCATGCTGGTCTGGCGCTAGGCGAAATACTCCTTTTGGATAGTGACGCGCTCCTCCTGGCGGTGTATACTGATGTCAACATCACCGCTCAGGAGGAGCTTATGAACTTCGCCAAATGGACGTTTCGGATCGCTGGTATCTATGGCCTGCTCATCGTGGCCCCGCTGTACTTCATGGAGGCCCAGTTGGGCCGCGACTTCCCGCCGGCCATCAACCACCCGGAGTACTACTACGGCTTTCTCGGCGTGACGCTGGCCTGGCAGGTCCTGTTTCTGCTCCTGGCCCAAGACCCGCTCCGCTATCGGCCCTTGATGGTCGCGGCGGTCCTGGAGAAAATCCACTACTTGCCCGCCGTGCTGTGGCTCTACAGCCGGGGCCGCGTCGCGGCCTTCCAGATCGGCATGGGCACGATTGACATGGTCTTCTGCGTCCTGTTCATCGCGTCCTACGTGCTGGTCGGCCGCGCGGGCCAGGCCGGGGCGTCCTCGGCGGCGGGACGGGTGGCGGCCCAGCCCCGCTAGACTAAGCGTGCTTTAATTCCCGTCTAATGTGCGCTTAATCTGGCCGTCGCATACTACAGTCATAACTTGATACCCCCTAGATAAAAGCCCAAATCAAGGTGCGGCGGCCTTGATTTGGGCTTTTATCGTTTGTCCAGGCCAGGGGAACTGGGGCAGGCCGGATGGCGTCCTTAAGGTGCCGGCCCAACGGGTCGAGCCTATCCCACAGAAAGGAGGACGGGATGAAGACTCCACGATGGACAGCCCTGGGGTTGGTGGTCGTGGTCGTGACCGCGCTGAGTTGGAACAGCGCGGCCGCTGAGGGTCCCCTGGACCCCGCCGCGCCGACGCCTGCGCCGCGTTCGGTCTACACCACCCGCTGCGTGCCCAACGTCGCCTGGCAGCGGCCGTCCACTGCGCCCGGCCAGCCGTGGTTCGCGCCGGCGACCACGCCCACCCCGGTCAACCCGACCGAGACCTGCGACGAGCTAGGGCCGGACCACTTCAAAGACCCAGGCGGCCCCATTGGAGTACAGTTGACGGAAATCGGGACG
>CAZFUK010000860.1:0-2252 GCA_964522005.1 uncultured Anaerolineales bacterium
GGTGACTTGGCCCTGACTGGCCCCCCCTTCCTTGGCAGGGAAGGGGGCGGGGGGGGTTAGGTTGAGGACGAGTACGACTTTGAAAGAACCCTGGGGGTGAGACCGGGGTCTTGACATGATTTACAAGGTTTACAGGCTTTTGTCAGCCGGGGTCAGGGCGTAGGCGACCGCCTGGTCGAGGGTCAGGGCGCGGCCGGCCAGCCAGGCGGCGTGATAGGCGTCGTCCCCCAGGTGGGCGCGCAGGTCGGCGGAAGCCTGGTCGTAGCGGGCGCGGTCTACCGGCGAGGCCAGGGCGCCAAACGTTTCGCGCAAGCCTTCGACCGCGCCTAGCAGCCGTGCCGCCCGCTCCGCCTGGCCGCGCCCCACCGCCACGCCCACCAGCGCGGCCAGGCACTCGGTCACGCCGCGCCGGTTGCCCTGCGCCTGGGCCAACTGAAGGCTGTCGCGGAGCAGCGCCTCGGCGGCGTCGTAGTCGCCCCCCTGGACACGCACATAGGCCAGGTTGACCTGGCTGACGATGATGTTGCCGGGATGGCCCAGGTCGCGGTAGAGGGCCAGGCTCTCCTCGTAACACTGCGCCGCGCGGTCGTAGTCCCCCCTGGCCCGTTCCACCTCGCCCAGCACGACCAGGGTGTAGCCCAACCGCCAGCGGTTGTTACTGGCCCGGGCGATGGTCACGGCCTCCTGAAGCCGCGTCTCGGCCGCCGCGTTGTCGTCGGCGGCCAGGGCGACCATCGCCCAATTGCTCAGCGCCATCGAGCGCGTCCAGGCATCTCCCAGGCGCTGGAAGACCGTGTTGCTCTCCGCCAACGCCTGGTCGGCCGCCTCGCGCTCGCCGGTGCGGAACAGGACATCGCCCAGGTTGTTGAGGGCCTGCGCCAGGCCCCAGTCTTCGTGAACCTGACGACAGAGCGCGACGCTCTCGGTGTGATACTGCCGCGCCTCCTGGGGCCGTCCCTGCGGCATCGCCACGTCACCCAGGCGCGTCAGCGCCTCGGCCAGCCCGGCGGCATCGCCAATCCGCCGCGCCAGGGCGACCGCCTGCTCCAGCCACCGCTGGCCGGTGGTCAGGTCACCCTGCATGGTCGCCAGCGAGCCGGCCGTGCTGAGGGCACGGGTCCAGAGCGGGGTTGCCTGGACCACCCCCGGTCGGCTTAGCAACGCCTCGATCCAGCCGCGCGCCTCCTGGAAGTGGCCGCGCTGCGTCCAGAAGCGGTGGAGGCCGGTCAGCAGGCGGAGCGCCGTGTCCAACTCAGGCCTACTCGCGGTCGCCCCGCCTCCGTCCTCCGTCCGATCCAGGCTCCAGCGCAGGGCCGCGCGCAGATTGATGTATTCGCGGTCTAACCGCGCATAGGCCGTTGCCTGGGCGTGGCTACATAACTGCGGCCCCCACTGTTCCACCAGGGCGAGGTAATGGGCGGCGTGCTGCGCCCGCAGAATATCCGCCTCACCACTCAGGTCCAACTGCTCGGCGGCATACTCGCGCACCGTCTCCAGCATGGCAAAGCGGGTTTCGTCGCCGTCCTCCTCCGACGGTTCCATCTGGCGCAGCAGGCTCTTGTCCACCAGCGAGGCGACCCCGTCGAACACGTGGTCGGGACCGAGGACGAAGGACGAAGGACCGACGGCCGCACTGCCACCTTGGTCTGTGGTCCTCCGTCCTTCGTCAGGCAGACACACCGCCTCGGCCGCTTCAAAGGTACAGCCGCCGGCAAAGACCGACAGGCGGCGGAAAAGCGTTTTCTCGGCCGGCGTCAGCAGGTTGTCGCTCCACTCGATGGTGGCGCGGAGCGTCTGGTGGCGGGCGGGCAGGTCGCGGGCGCCACCGGTGAGCAGGCGCAGGCGTTGGTCCAGGCGCGACAGGAGGGCCTGGGGCGGCATGACCTTGACCCGCGCCGCCGCCAGTTCAATCGCCAGGGGCAGACCATCCAGCCGGGCGCAGATTTCGGCCACGGCGGGCGCGTTGGCGTTGGTCACCTGGAAGTCGGGCTTGACGGCCAGCGCGCGCTGGATGAACAACTCGACCGAGGCGTACTGGGACAGGCGGGCCAGGGCCTCGTCTCCCCAGCGGGCCGCGCCCGGGCGCTGGGTGGGGGGGAGTTCGAGGGGCGAGAGGGGCAGCTGGTGTTCGCCGCGCACGCGGAGCGGCTCGCGGCTGGTGACGAGGGCTTTGACACCTGGACATGCCGCCAGAAGGCTGGCGATGTGAGTCGCCGCCTCCGTGACCTGCTCAAAGTTGTCCAGGACGAGGA
>CAZFUK010000861.1:0-2251 GCA_964522005.1 uncultured Anaerolineales bacterium
GCGTCGTGTATCAACGGTCCTCCCGCCGCCCTTAGCGCAGCAGCACGCCGCCGTCAATGACAAACGCCTGCCCCGTCACCATCGCCGCGTCGGCGCTCGCCAGGTAGACGGCCAGCGGCGCGATTTCCGCCGGCTCCAGGCGGCGGCCCAGCGGTGTCATGGCCGCGTCCTGCTCCTCGAAGGTGCGGCCCAGGCGCTCGGCGTCGTAGGCCACGCGGATGTCGTTCATGCGGGTATGGACCGGGCCGGGGCAGATGGCGTTGGCCGTGATGCCGTCCTTGACCACCTCCATCGCTAGCGTCCGCGTCAGACCCAGCAACCCGTGTTTGCTGGCCGCGTAGGCCGCGCCGTGGAGCGCGCCGGTGAAGCTGTTGATGGAAGCGATGTTGATGACCCGCCCGGCCCGCCGCTCCAGCATGCCGGGCAGCGCCTTCTTGATGAGGAGGTAGGGCACGGTCAGGTTGACGTGGAGCAGCAGGTCCCAGGTCTCGTCGCGGTAGTCCACCAGCGGGCGCGGGTCAATGCTGCTGCCGACGCCGGCGTTGTTGACCAGGATGCTCACCCCGCCCAGGTCCGCCGTCACGGTCTCCCACAGCCGGTCCACCGCGCCGCGCTCGGCCAGGTCGGCCGCGACCGTCACCACCCGGCCGCCGTGCCGCCGCAGGCTCTCGCCCACCGCCTCCAGGGCCTCGCTGTCGCGGCCCGTGACGGCCACCGTCGCCCCCTCGGCCGCGAAGGCCAGCGCAATGGCCTGCCCAATCCCACGTGTCGCCCCCGTCACCAACGCCGTCTCGCCCGCGAGTTTCATACGTCCCACCCTGTCTTAGCTTAGAGGATAGGGCTAGTTTACTACACTCCGCGTCAGCCCAACAAAAAAAGAAGACCGGCGGAGAGGCGCGCCGGTCCTGCGGGTGTATTCGGTTGTTGGGAGGTTAGTCTCAGACCTGGTCAGTGCCGCTTACTTGACGAAGCGCTCGATACCGAAGTAGTTGGAGCGGCCGCTGTTGTCGGTGAAGCGGGTAAAGTGGAAGACGTACAGGCTGTTGCCCGACAGGTAGCCCACGTTGATGACCTGGGCGAAGCTGAAGTTGTAGACCGCGCTGAAACCGATACCGGCGCTGGAGCCGACGCTGGTGGCATAGGTGTAGCCGGTCACGGTGCCCCAGTCACAGTCCGTCGGGCTGCACTTGCCGTAGGTGTGGACGGCCAGGTTGTTGCCGACGCGGCCAATCAGGATGCGGGTAATGCTGCGCGTGCCCGCGTTGGCGTTGTGCCACGCGCCCACCAGGGCGTTCGTCGGCACCGCGACCTCGGGGCTGACGCCGTCGAGGGCCGCGCCGCGCGGCGCGTTCGCCATCTGCTCGGACAGCGCCTCAATCGCCGTGTCCGGCACGGGGGTCGGGCCGTCGGCATATGTGGCGCGGGCGATACTCACCAGGGCGACCAGGGCCAACGCGATCACTGTCACAAACCGTAGAACCTTCATCGTCTTGTCCTTTCCTTGTTGCAAACACTTGTTACACGACCACTTACAACTGCCCCCAGTCTACCCCATTTGCTCTCAGTTGGCTGTCGGCCACGTTATACTCAGATTGTGAACTTCCCCACACTGAGCGACAGGTGGAGAGAGGGTGGCACGCCGAATGCTGCTCTTTATCAAGTGAGCACAGCAGAACCTTGCTAGGTCCTGGCTCAAGTTTGCCGAAAAGAGCCGCCCGGCAGGGTAAGGGCGCGTCAGCCTGCGGCGTCGAAGGGTTGACAAAGCAAGACTCAAGGTTGTTGTGGGAGTAGTCAGTAGTCGGTAATCAGTCGTCAGTGAGACAACTACCGGCTACCGACTACTGGATACTGACTACTGACTACTGACTACTGTTATTAGGAGGACACTATGGCGAAGATTGTAGGCATTGACCTGGGGACCACCAACTCGGTCATTGCCGTCATGGAGGGGGGCGACGCGACGGTCATCCCCAACGCCGAAGGCGGGCGCATCACCCCGTCGGTCGTGGCGTTCACCAAGAATGGCGAGCGCCTGGTCGGCGCCCAGGCCAAGCGCCAGGCCATCATGAACCCGGAGAACACCGTGTTCTCCATCAAGCGCTTCATGGGCCGCCGCCTCGAAGAGACCGAGGCCGAGCGCCAGCTCGTGCCCTACCAGGTCGTGCCCGGCCCGAGCAACGACGCCCGCGTCAAGCTGCCGGCGACCGGTAAGACCTACACGCCGCAGGAAATCTCGGCCATGATTCTGGGC
>CAZFUK010000862.1:0-2251 GCA_964522005.1 uncultured Anaerolineales bacterium
CCCGCGCCTAGAGTCAGCCTCAAGCCAGGTCCATCTGAGTTCAGGAGAGAGTAGTGTTCACCTATGTCAACTATGGCTGGGACGATGAGGTCGCGCGCCGGCTCGACCCGCTGGAGCGGCTGGTCTACCGCTCCAACCTGCTCGGCGCGGACCTGCGCATCACCAACACCGGCGGGGGCAACACCTCGTCCAAGCTCGTCGAAACAGACCCGCTGACGGGCGAACAGGTCGAAGTGCTGTGGGTCAAAGGCTCGGGCGGCGACCTGCGCACGGCCAGGCGCGACAACTTCGCGTCGCTCTACATGGACAAGCTGGCCGGCCTGCGGCGTCACTACGACCACGCGCCCGTGCGCGGCCCCAAGACACCCATCGAGGACGACATCGTGGCGCTCTACAGCCACGCGACGTTCAACCTCAACCCGCGCGCCTCGTCCATTGATACCCCCTTGCACGCCTTCGTCCCCTACCGCCACGTGGACCACATGCACCCCAACGCCGTCATCGCCATCGCCGCCGCCCGCCACTCGGAGCGGCTGACGCGCGAGGTCTACGGCGACGAGGTGGTCTGGACAGCGTGGCAGCGGCCCGGCTTCGACCTCGGCCTGAAGCTGGAGCAGATTCTGCGCGAACACTCCCACGCCAGGGCCGTCATCCTCGGCGGCCACGGCCTCATCAACTGGGCGGACGACGATAAAGAGTGCTACGAGTTGACCCTGACCCTCATTGAGCGGGCGGCCCAGTACATCGAGGCGCGCGACCGGGGCGAGCAGACCTTCGGCGGCCAGAAGTACGCCGCCCTGGACCAGGCCCGTCGGCATGCCGTGCTGGTGGAAGTTCTGCCGTGGCTGCGCGGCCAGGTGAGTCAGCACCGCCGGTGGGTGGGCACGGTCCAGGAGGACGCGGCCATCCTGCGCTTCGTCAACAGCCACGACGCGCTGCGCCTGGCCGAACTGGGCACGTCGTGCCCCGACCACTTCCTGCGCACCAAGATCAAGCCGCTCTACGTGGACTGGAACCCCCACGGGGAGGATGTGGCCGCCCTCAAGCGCAAGCTGGCCGATGGCCTTGTCCGCTATCGGGCCGACTACGCCGCCTACTACGAGCAGCACAAGCATCCCGACTCGCCCGCCATGCGCGACCCCAACCCCACGGTCATCCTGATTCCCGGCCTGGGGATGATCGCGTGGGGCAAGGACAAGAGCGAATCCCGCGTGACCGCCGAGTTCTACAACTGCGCGGTCGAGGTCATGCGCAGCGCGGAGGCCATTGACGAGTACACCGCCCTCCCGCTCCAGGAGGCGTTCGACATCGAGTACTGGCTGCTGGAAGAGGCGAAGCTCAAGCGCATGCCGCCCGAAAAGGAACTGGCGCGGCAGGTGATTGCCGTCGTCGGGGCGGGGAGTGGGATTGGCCGCGAGGTGGCGCTGCGGCTGGCGCGCGAGGGCGCGCACATTGTCAGTGTAGACCTGAACGGCGAGGCGGCGCAGGCCACGGCCGACGCCATCACCGCCAAGCAGGGTGTCGGCATCGGCGTGGCGGGCAGCGGCCTTTCGGGTTGTGGCCCGGCCATCGGGCTGGCGGCGGACATCACACGCCGCGACAGCCTGCGGGCCATGCTGGACCAGACGCTGCTGGCGTATGGCGGCCTGGACGCGGTGGCCGTGACGGCGGGTATCTTCGTCTCGCCCGACACGAGCGGCCACATTCCCGACGACCGCTGGGCGCTGACCTTCGCGGTCAACGTGAGCGGGCCGTACCTGGTGGCCGATGAGGCGGCGAGGGTCTGGCAAGCGCAGGGCTTGCCCGCCAACCTCGTGCTGACGACGTCGGTCAACGGCGTCGTGCCCAAGAAGGGCAGTCTGACCTACGACACGAGCAAGGCGGCGGCGAACCACCTGGTACGCGAGTTGGCGGTTGAGCTAGCGCCGCTGGTGCGCGTCAACGGTGTGGCGCCGGCGACGGTGGTCCAGGGCAGCGGCATGTTCCCGCGCGACCGCGTCATCGCCTCGCTGGCGAAGTACGCGATACCGTACACCGACGACGAGCCGACGGAGGCGCTGACGCAGAAGCTCGCCCAGTTCTACGCCAACCGCACCCTGCTCAAGCGTCCCATCACACCGGCGGATCAGGCCGAAGCCGTCTTCCTCCTGCTGACGCAGCGCCTGTCGCAGACAACAGGCCAGATTCTCACCGTAGATGGGGGCCTCCACGAGGCGTTCCTACGCTAGTGGGCAGCCAGGCAACAGTTGCC
>CAZFUK010000863.1:0-273 GCA_964522005.1 uncultured Anaerolineales bacterium
AAGCGGGTTACCCGATACAGGGTGTTGGAACCGGTCCCCGACGAGGTGCTCCAGACGGGCACGATGATGTCGAGCGTCTTGAGCTGGTCCAGCGCCGCCCGAACCTGGGCCGTGTCATTCACCCCGGTTCGCCCTCGGACCTGGTCGGTGGGCGAGAGAACATGGTCGGCGGCATTGGCCGGGTTGATATAGGTCTGGCTGTTGCCAGGCGGTGTGAGGCTGGTGGCGAGGACGCTATCCGTCTGATCCCCGGTCCACGTCAGCCAGCCGAAG
>CAZFUK010000863.1:283-2248 GCA_964522005.1 uncultured Anaerolineales bacterium
GCCCCGCGCCGTTGAGAATGTCGGGCAGCGTGTCACCCACATTCTTGCCCGCCAGCGACGATTCGCTCAGGGCGATGGGGTACAGGGCGCAGACGGTGGGCGTCGCGGTGGGCGTGTTGGTCGGTGGGCGGGTCGCCGTTGGCGTCGCCGTCGCCGTGCTGGTCTGCGTGTTGGTTGGCGTATTCGTCGCCGTACTCGTCGCCGTCGGGGTACTGGTCGGCGTCGGCGTATCAGTGGGGATCTCCGTCGCCGTGGGGGTCGCAGTCGGCTGCTGGACCGGCGTGCAGACCTGGTTCGTCTGGACATCGGCGAAGCTGGTTCCGCTGATGGTGGCCTGGTTGCACACCTGCGTCACCTCCAACGGCAATGGGCTGTTGATGGTCACGTTGAAGGTGACGGTGATACTCTTACCGCCGGGGAGCTGGCCGATGCTGAGGCTGGGCGGGAAGCCGCTGTTCAGCTTCGCTACCTGGGCGACGCTCGCCGGCGCCTTGGCTGCCCGAGGGGCGCTCGTCTCACCGGTCCCGGCCAGCTGGCTCACCACTGGCGCGCTGCTCGCTGTTGGCTCGGCCGCCGAGGCGCAGGCCGCGCCCCCGCCGAAGATATTGGCGTTGATCGTCGCGCTGGCTGTGGCCGCCGTGTTTTGGGCCAGGAGGAACGCGGCCACCGCCGAGACATCGTTCCCCGCCCCCGCATAGCCCGGCAGGCGGAAGGTCGTCGAGGCGAAGCGGTTGCGCAGGCGGAGCGCATCGCTCCCCCAGGCGCCGCTTACAGTGTTGGTGCGGATGTCGGCGCAGACGGCCGTCGTGTCTGAGCCGACCGCGCCCGACTGGACGAAGACGCCGTTGAGGGTGGTCCCACCACTCGGCTCGGCCACGGTATTGCCGCTGACGGTGAGGTTCAAGGCAGCGCTGCCGTCGCGCGCGAACGCCGCGATACCGTACTCCGTCGTCTGCTGCACGGTGTTGTTGCGCACGGCGGCGGTGTACGACCCCGCCCCGTTGGCGACCAGGCGAATGCCGCTACAGTTGCCCGCGCAGCCCGACCCGGCCACGCCCGACACGCCGATGACGTTGTCGCGGATGGTGCCGCTCCAGTTACCCGCGCCGCGCCCCTTGTTGACCGAGATGGCGTCGCTGCCGGCCGCGCCGGTCACTGTGTTGTTGGCGATGGTATAGCGCACGGTCTCCGAACTCCCCACGGCCCCACCGGCCAGTGTGATACCCTGACCGAGCGGCGATGGGTGGCCGCCACTCAGCGTGTTATTGCTGAAGACGACGGTCAGGTTGGCGCTCCCCAGGGCGGTGCCCTGGAAGTGGTCGCCCCGGTTGGCCGTAAATGTGCTGCCGGTCACCGCCACGTTGATCGTCGCGCTGCCTTCCGCCCGCACCTGGAGGCCGTCGTTGCCGACCGTCGCGTTGTTGTCGCGGAAGGTGCTGTTGGTGACGCTCAGGGTTAGCGTGCCGCTAGTATTGACGACCCGCGCGTTGTCCTCGACACCGCCTCGGACGGTAGTGTTGACAATCGAGGCCGCGCCTGTGAGTTCATCCAGGGCGATGGCGGCCTCGTGGGTCGCGCTGCTATCGCCGTTCACCCCGTCAATCGTACTGTCCGTCAGGCTAAAGCCATTCACCCCGACCCCGCGCACCGCGAAGTCCGCGTGGTCATGCACCCGCAGGTTGGCGAGGCTAATGCCGCTGGCGTTGGTCAGCAGGATCCCGCTGCCTGCGCTGTTGGCGATCTCGACCTCGGCCACCGTCAGGTTGCTGATGTTATTGCCGCTGATGCCGGCCGCGCCGCTGCTGCTGAGGGCCAGACCGCGCACCAGGTTGTTCGAGCCGACGGTGAGGTTGACCCCACTCGCGGTGAGGGTGGGGGGTGTTCCGCTCGTCGTAGGCAGGGGCTGGCTGTAGGACGGCAGCGTGACCCCGGCGAGGGAGGCGAGGCTGGCCGTCGCTCCCTCGC
>CAZFUK010000864.1:0-2246 GCA_964522005.1 uncultured Anaerolineales bacterium
GAGGACGCATTGGAGTGGGTGGTGGGCTTGGCGGTTGCGGCTGCCATGGTCGCCTCCTCAGTCGCTCGCGTAGTAGACGAAACGCTGGCCGACGGTGAACAGGAGCACTGTCAGCACCATGACGATGATGAACAGCGTCCAGGCCAGCGCGCCCGCGTAGCCCATCTCGTTGAACACGAAGGCCGTGCGGTACAGGTTGAGGTTGTAGAACATCGTCGCGCCCTGTGGGTCGCCGTTGCGGCCGCCGACGAGCATGGCGACGACGAAGTACTGGAACGCGAAGATGACACCCAGGGTAAGGTTGTAGAAGATGACGGGCGAAATCATGGGGATGGTAATGTTGAAGAAGCGCTGCGGGGCGTTGGCGCCGTCCACAATCGCCGCCTCGTACAGTTCCGTCGGCACGCCCTGGAGCGAGGCGAGCAGGATGAGCATGCTGTTGCCCACGCCCCACAGCCCGATCAGGTTGAGCGCCCACAGCGCCCAGGCCGGGTCGCTCAGCCAGCGCGGCCCCTCGATGCCCAGCGCCCCCAGCGCCATGTTGATCCAGCCCGACTGGGCGTTGAGCACGCCCTGGAACACCATGACCGATGCGACGACCGGGATGATGGTCGGCATGAAGAACAGGGTGCGGAAGAAGTTGGGGGCGAGCAGGTGCTTGGAGTTGACCAGGACGGCGAAGGTGAGCGGGATGATCAGCCCCAGCGGGACGGCGATGAGCGCGAACTTGAGCGTGACCCCCAGCGACTGCGCGACCTGCGGGTCGCTGAGCATGCGCTGGTAGTTGCCCATCCCAATCAGCTTGATCTCGTCGGGGCGGACGAGATTGTAGTCCGTGAACGAATAGTAGAGCGTGGCGAGGATGGGCAAGCCGGTGAAGCAGAGGAAGCCGAGCAGCCAGGGACTCAGGAAGAGCAACCCCCAGCTCCACTCGCGCTTCTTCGCCCTGGAAATGCCGGTCCTGGCCGTGGCCTGGGCCGAGGCCCCGCTGGCGACCGTCATAGGGAATCCTCCTTCGTCCCTGAAACCTCTCCCCCAACCCCTCCCCTCGCAGGGGAGGGGGTTTGCCCCGCTCTGGCTCCCCCTTCCTTGGTAGGGAAGGGGGATGGGGGGTTAGGTGGAGTAGCGCCTAACCTCTCCCCCGGCCCCTCCCGCCTGGCTCCCGCCCCGTGGAGAGGCGGGAGCCAGTGACGATGGAGGAGGGTGGCGGAGGCTTACTTAGGCGCTGACTTGTACGCGGCGTCCAGGTCGCTCTTGAGCTTGGCGATTTCCTGGTCCACGTTGAGGGCGGGCTGGCTGTCGAGAGTCGTGCGGAACTTGCCGAACAGGTCGTTGGCCTTGACCAGGTTAGGCAGGCCGGCCTCGTGGTTGGGCAGGTCGGGGTACTTCAACATCTCTTGCGCCACCGCCCAGTTGATCTTGTTGGGCGCGGTGCGCTCGTCGTAGGACTTGAAGAACTCGGCCTGGTCCTCCACCTTGGCGGGCATCCCGCCGTAGATCTGGTACAGCTCCTTGTCCACCACCATCTTGGACATGACCTCGAAGGCGGCGTCGGCGTTCTTGCTGCCCTTCATGATGGCGAAGGTGTCGCCGTGCAGCTTGGCGGTGATCTTGCCGTCCACCGTGGGCATGACGGCGATATCCCACTTGAGCTTCTTCATGTCGAAGCAGCAGGTGTACCAGGTGTGGGTCATCGCCATGGCGACGTTGCCAGACGAGAACGGGTTGCCCTTGGCGAGCAGGTCGCTGTTCTGGTAGTCGCTGTTGGGCATGAAGTTGCCCTTCCACACCGCGTCGTAGTACCACTTCCAGGCCTTGGTCCAGTTGTCCGGGATGACGGCGTTATTCTTGTCGTCCACCGGCAGGCCGCCGCCGAACAGAACGGCGATGCCTCGGCCGTCGGTGTACTGGATGAACGAGCCGAACTGCTTGATGCTCTTGGGGTCGAACTTGGCGTCGGTGGCGTCGGCACCGTTCTTGTCCACCGTCAGCTTCTTGGACAACTCGGCGAAGGTGTCGAGGTTCCAGTCCTTGCCCTGGTACTTGTCGCCCACCTTCTGGGGCGGGTAGGGCAGGCGGGCCTCGTCGAACAGGGCCTTGTTGAAGTACACGAACGACGGGAACAGCGCGAACGGGATACCGACCTGCACGCCCTCGTCCTTGGTGAAGTCGAGCAGGGTCTTGTCGTAGGCGTCGAGCTTGAAGCCGGCCTTCTGGGCCAGCGGGGCGATGTCGAGCCAGGCGCC
>CAZFUK010000865.1:0-2242 GCA_964522005.1 uncultured Anaerolineales bacterium
CCAAGTGCTACGGCGGCGACATCACCCGCAAGCGCAAGCTGCTGGAGAAGCAGAAAGAGGGCAAGAAGCGCATGAAGCGGTTGGGGAACGTGGAGATTCCCCAGGAGGCGTTCATGGCCGTCCTCAAGCTGGACGAGTAAGTGAGTTGTAGGAGCAGGGTCTCCCTGCCCTCTGCCGCCCTGGGCAAGGGAAACCCTGCCCCTACGATACGCCCCACACGGCCCCCATCTCGCGACGAGGTGGGGGCCGTTGCCGTTTGGTGTGACATCTCCCGACTTTGAGTCGGGGTACGCTACCAGTGCACGTCCAGTATCCTCTGCCCGCTGATGCGCCAACCCTCGGGTGTCCTGCGCAGGAACAAACGGTAGAGCGCGGGGCCATCGTCGAGGACGACCTCGGCGTGGTCGCCGCTGACCAGGATGCTATCGTAACGAACAGGGGTGTCGTAGGGCGGGTCCATGCGGGGTAGGGGACCGATAGGACCGTCGGCGGGGTCGATAGGCACACCCTGACGCCGCAATTCCCAGCGCTCGGCTCCCAACTGCCACAGCGCGAACTCCAACCGCCAAAAGTCTAGAATGCCTGGCGGGTCACATCCTCGGCGATGCGCCAGCCGTCGGTGGTCTTGACCAGGACCAGACGTATGTCGTAGGGGCCGTCGTCCAGGTGGGCCACCGCGTGGTCGCCCTGAACGTTGATGTCAAAGTAGTGCAGGGTGGGCCGCCAGTTGGGGTTGAAGTGGCGGAACGGTGCAGCGGTAGGATACGGGAGAAGCGTCATGGGCGTGCCTTGCGCCTGTTGGGCTATCAAGGTGGCGTTGGCTGCCCTCTGCGCGGCCAGGACGGTTGGATTGGCAAGGGCGGTGGTCGTGCCGCCGAGGAGCGCGGCCTACTCGCGGCCCATTAGCTGGAACGTGTAGTAGGCGCGCCAGAAGTCCAGGATGCCGGGCGGGCTGGCGGGTGGAGGCACGCGGCCCGCGACGCGGGCGCGGATGCCCTGGAACTGGCGCAGGAGTTCGCCGGTCAGCGGGTAGGATGGGTGGTTGCGGGGGCGGCGGTTCCTCGCATTGCCGTCTGAGGTTCTTCGCACTGCCCTGCGGCGCGAAGAACCGGCACTTCCCAGCCTTTCTATGCACGTTGGTTATAAGCGTAGACCTGCACGCGCTGGTTGGCGACATCCACGACGTAGACGCGGTCCTCGGATATGGCGAGGGCGTAGGGGGAGAAGGGGCGGTCGCCGTCGGCGGGGCCATCCCACCACTCGATGAGGCGGCTGGACGGGTCGAAGCGCGAGACGCGGTGGCGGCGGCCTTCGAGAACGAACAGGCTGCCATCGGGCGCGACGGTCAGGGCGACGGGCGTGCGGATGTCGGCCTGACCGTCGGGTGGGCCGACCCACGCGCTCAAAAAGCGACCGTCAGGCGCGAACTGATGGATGCTGCTGGCGCCCCAGTCGGCGACGTAGACTGTACCATCGGGGCCAACGGCGACGGCCTGCGCGGCGCGGAAGGGCTGGTCGGACCGTGGACCGTTCCACGCGCCGAGGGGTGCGCCGTCGGCGGTGAAGCGGCTGACCTGGCTGCGAGCGCTGTCGATGGTATAGACGGTGCTATCCGGGCCGACGGCCAGAGCATGCGCACTCCCCGAAGACGCGGGCCAGACCCCCAGGGAGCGACCGTCGGACGCGAGCCGTTGCATCCCATCCATCACCGGCACGTAGATTGAGCCGTCCCCCGCCACGGCGAGGGTGCGCGGCCCTGCGCCCGGCGGCGGCGCAGTTGATGGCGGCGGGATGTCCCAACGCCCCAGCGGCTGGCCGTCGGGAGTGTAGCGGTAGAGCTCGGGGCGCATCAAGTCGGTGAGAAAGATGCTGCCGTCGCGGCCGACCGCGATGCCGGGCGGGGCGGCGTTAGGTTCGCTGTTTGGCCAGGGGAAGCTGAACAGGAGACGGCCGGGCTGGGTTGACGGCGTGGGGGTCGCCGTGGGCGGCAGCGGGTAGGCAATCGTGGTCGGCGCGGGCGCCGCCAGACCGGCCGCCACGACCGGCAACGACGCCGTGGCGTTGACGACGACGGTGGGCGGGGTGGCTGCCGTCGGCGGGCTGGCGCAGGCAGCGGCGGCCGCCATAAGCGCCAAGGTCGCGAGGAAAGTGGGTATTAGGGTTTTCATGCACCCATCTTACCAGCGCCTGCTTCGCAAAGCGCTTCTCACACTGCTTCGCCATGACAACGCCGAGAAGCTCT
>CAZFUK010000866.1:0-2241 GCA_964522005.1 uncultured Anaerolineales bacterium
CGGTGAGGGGAATGTTGAGGGTCTGGGCCAGCGTTTCAGGCGCCGTCGGCACGGCGTCGCCGCGCCCCACCAGGGCGACCCACTTGAGGCACAGTTCGACGGTCCGCACAATCTCACCCGCGTCCAGGCTGCCGTTGGGCAGGCGGATTTCGACCGTGCCGTAGTCTGCCCAGGAGCACAGGTTGACCCCGCCCCGCGCCGACCAGGGGCCGTCGTCGTAGACGAAGTCGCTCGCGAACTCCTGAGGCGTGCGGGCGGCCAGGTAGCGCTCGCGCACCTGGGGAGTCGTGCGGGGCAGGAAAACCTCGCGGTGGGGCGCCGGACGCAGCAGGCCGCGCAGCGCATCCTCGCCCACCAGGGCCGCGTCGAGCAGGGGCAGGACGACGGCCTTGCCCCACGGGTCAAGCCCGACGTGGACATGCAGCCCACACGACCAGTTGGCCCGCCCCCCGGCCGCCACCAGCCGCCCGGCCATCGCCCCGATCTGGCCGCGCTCGTCCCAGGTGAGAACCGGGGAGCCGACCTCGCCACCGCGCACGTTCGGCCCGGTATCCTCGGGCGTCAGGTTCCCCTCGTCGTCGTAGAGGGCGTCTTCGGGCCGCCAGTCCCAGCCCTCCAGCAGCGCCACATCGCCCAGCCGAGCGTGGACGAACTCTAGCTCGACGCCGAAGGCGAGGGAGGACCAGGGGACGGAGGTGGGGTAGGGCATAGGCAGGGCTTAGGGAGTAGGGCGGAGGGGGTCGCGGGTGTTGGCGACGAGGGCGTCGCCGAGGGCGGGGGCGAGGCAGAGCAGGCGCAGGCCGAGGGACAGCGCGGTCGGGCGGAACAGGAGCGGCTGGGCGAGGCGGCCCAGCCACAGCCGACGGTGGAAGCGCGCCTGCCAGTGGCGGGTGTACTCGGCGGCCAGGTCGCGGTGGCTCAGGCGGCCCTCGAGGTAGTGGAGCGCAAGCGGCGCGGCCATCTCGGCGCTGCTCAGCGCCATCGCCATGCCGTTGCCCGCCAGTGGGCTGATGAGGCCCGCCGTGTCGCCCAGCATCAGGACCCCATCCACGACCTGGCGCTTGGGCACAAACGGTATCTGGCTGATGGCGATGAAGCGGGGCGAGAGCCGCCGCGCCTGGGCCAGCCACGCGCCGAGGGCCGGGTTGGTGGGCAGGACATGCTGGACAAAGTGCTCCGGGTCGCCCAGGTGCGCTTTAAGACCGCGCGTCTCGGCCAGCAGGCACAGGTTGACGCGCCCGCCTTCGACCTCGGCCAGCCCGCAGTAGCCGCCGTCGAAGCCGTGGATTTCCACGCGGCGGTCGAGGCTGGGACCGACGTAGTGGGCTTTCAGGGCGAAGGTGGGGTGCGACTGGCCCAGGAAGGGGCGGTTGAGGGCACGGTCCAGACCCGAGCGCTTGCCCCACGCGCCGAGGACCAACGGAACGACGACCTGGTGGGTCTGTTGGCCCGTCATCCACTCCACCGCCCACGTCTGGTCGGGCCGCCGCGTGATGCGGGTTACCCGCGCCCCCTGGCGGGCCGTCGCGCCCTGCTGCGCGGCGTGGTCGAACAGGAGGGGGTCGAGGGCGGCGCGGCTCAGGCCGAGGCCGGGCGCGGGCAGGCGGGCATCCCAGACCTGACCCGCAGCCGCCGTGAAGCGCGCGGCGGTCAGGCGGGTAGGCGCGAGGGCCTGGATGGCCGACGCGACGCCGAGACGGCTGAAAATGGCCTGGCACTCGGGCGACAGGAACTCGCCGCACAGCTTGTCGTGGGGGAAGCGGCTGGCTTCGAGGAGCAGGACGCGGGCGCCGCCCTGCGCCAGCAGGATGGCGGCGGCGCTGCCTGCCAGCCCTCCGCCGACGACCACAACGTCGTAGGCAGGCGGTGGCGAGGGGTGGATGGTGGATGGGTCAGGGGTCGGTGTCAATGATTTGGCAGCCATAGGCGTTGACGACCTGGGTGGCGTTGTAGGTCTGCCAGGCGGTCGTAGTGTTGCCGTACAGGTGGACGTGGCCGTGGACGTGGTAGCGCGGTCGGAAGCGGTCCACCAGCCAACGGAAGGCGCTAAAGCCCTGGTGGGCGTAGTCGGGACCGTCGCCGATGCCGGCCGACGGCGAATGAGTCAGCAGGCAGTCCAGCCGCCTGCGCCGCTGCCGCTCGCGTAGCCACAGGTGGGGGGCGGCCTGGAGCACGCGCAGCCACATATCGGTATGGCTATAATGTTACGGTTTTCCAGGGTTATAGGCAATCGAGAAGCTG
>CAZFUK010000867.1:0-2241 GCA_964522005.1 uncultured Anaerolineales bacterium
ACGAAGGTGTTGTGGTGATACCAATCGCTCAGCGGCTTGGGGTACTTGCGCCAGACGAGGATGTCGAACCACTTCTGCCGTTCAGCCGGGTTCTGGAGCAGGGCCACGACTGAGGCAAGGGTCTGGTTCTTGTACTCCTCCATCGGCCACCAGACCATGTTGTACTCGCGGCGCGTGTAATCACGCAGATAGGGCTTGAACTTGGCGTCGTTGCCGCCGCCGATGAGGACGACCGGCGCGTCAATGGGGCCAGGCGGGTTCTCGCCCACGTACTGCTTCTGAGTGTAGTCACGCAGGTACCACTCAAAGGGCCAGGGGACCAGGTTGTCGTAGACGATCTTCAACTGCGACGGACCGCCCAGGTGGTTCGCCAGGTCGTCCAGCTCGTTGGCGACGAGCTTGACGTCAGGGGTGGCGTGGGCGTAGACAATGAACTCGGTCGCCAACTGGTCGTTGATGTAGTTGGCGTACCACGAGGTGCGAATGGTCAGCACGACGAGGATGGCGAAGGCCGTGGCGAAGAGGGTCGCGCCGATGGAGGCGCGGCTCATGCCGCGACCGACCTGATACAGGCCCCACACCAGGGCGGCGAAGACGATGAGCGCGCCAATCCACAGCGTCGTCTCGCGCAGGTCGGCCAACCCCATGCCGTTGAACGGACGGAAGAACAGCCAGACGACCAGCACGATGAGGCTCGGCACGAGCAACAGGGCGAAGGTCAGGCCGCCCGTCTTGCGCACCTCGGTCCAGTCCACCCGCTCGAAGAAGTCACCGACAAAGCGGCCCGCCAGGAAGCACAGCGGCAATGCGATGTAGTACAGCAGCCAGGGCATGCGCTCGCCGGCGAAGCTGAAGCCGACAAACGACAGCGTGGACCACCACATCAGCAAGGGCACGAACAGCGTACGCGACAGGGCGGAGCCGCCGCGCAGCGTGCGGACCTCTGGGCGGAACAGGTAGTAGATGAAGGCGGCCAGGCCAAACCAGAGCGGCAGGAACTCGTAGATGGGGGCCAGGAAGGCGTAGTAGTAGATGGGCTGGCTGCCGCGCTCGACGCCATGCTGCTCCAACCAGTAGCCGAGCGAGCCGAGATAGCCCGTCGCCAGGCCGTTGCGGTTGGTGAAGAAGGTCGTGTACAGCAGGACGCTGATGGCGTAGAAGATGGCGGCCATGACGGGCCAGCGCCGCCGGTCCCACCACAAGCCGATGATGGCGCCCACGGCGAACAGGACGGCGAACACGCCAAACGAGCGCGTCAGCCCGGCCTGACTATAATCGAGGGGCGTACCGCCGAGCGCCTTGACGATAAACGCCGACCCCAGGGGCAGCACAAGCGTGCCGATGGCGACGACCCAGCCCATCAGGGGGTGGACGCGGGCGCGGGCCAGCAGGGTGTCACCCTCGCCTTCGTCGGTGCGCCACAGCGACCAGACCAGGGCCAGGAAGGCGAACGAGCCGAGGATGGCCGTCTGGATGTAGGCCGACTCCATCGTGGTGAACATGAGCACCATCGAGGCGACGACGAGGTAGAGCCAGCGGGGGCGGCGGTCGTCCAGCCAGCGGAAGAGGCCCACAATCATCAGCAGCACGTACAGCCCGACGAAGACCTCGTCGCGGATATAGCGGTTATGATAGAGGATGACGGGCGAGATGAGCGTCATGCCCGCTGCGGCGAGCGCGCCAATGCGGCCCAGGTAGGGGCGCAGCAGGAGCGGGATGAGGATGACGGTGGCGATGCCGAAAATGGCGGCGGGCAGGCGGGCGGTGAAGTCGCTGACCCCAAACAGGAAGTAGGACAGGGCGGTGATGTGGAAGCGGAACGGGCCGTGCATCATCGGGTCATGCACGTAGCCCTTGCCGACGTAGAGGTTCCAGGCATACAGGGTATGCAGGCTCTCGTCGTGGCTCATGGCCCGCTGGCCGAGGTTCCACAGGCGCGTCACCACGGCGATGATTGAAAACGTGATCCAGAGCGCCGTCTCCCAGTTCAGCCGTACCAGGCTCTGGACGGGCGAGTCCAGGCTGGTAGGGGGCAGAGGCGGCGCGGCGCGCCGCGCACGGGGTAAAGTCTGCTGCATACGTCTCTCGTCCTCCGTCTCTAACAGGTCTAACCTATTTGCTTCTTATCAGGCCTGGGCCGGCTCACCGCGCATGCTCGGCGGGAGCCAGACGTAGAAGTCCAGGCCGCACAATTCCGTGAACCCGAGATTGCGGCAGATGGGGGCCGACGTGCTGCGCACG
>CAZFUK010000868.1:0-2232 GCA_964522005.1 uncultured Anaerolineales bacterium
GGACAGAAGAAGTCGCTCGAGCGGCATCACCTGTTCCCGCGCCAGTACCTGAAGGGCAAGGGGGTGGAGAGCGTCCGGGATATCAACCAGATTGCCAACTACACGCTGGTCGAGTGGGACGACAACATCGCCATCTCGGACGCCCCGCCCAGCCAGTATTGGTCGAAGTACGCGGAGCGCTTCGACACCGAGACCCTGGCGGCCATGATGCGCTGGCACGCGTTGCCGCAGGACTGGTGGACGCTGAGCTACGAGGACTTCCTGGTGGCGCGGCGGCCCCTGATTGCCGACGTGATTCGGCAGGGCTACGTGAAGCTTCTCGGAGGCCTGTGATCACTCCCCTGGACCGCCTGCGCTTGGAGAAGGCCGCCGCCGACTGCGGCTTTGAGATGACGGCGGTCTCGCGCCTCGACGGGCTGGAGCTTCGGTCTGCGCGATTTCCGGAGACGGTGTTCGTGCGTGTGGCGGGGGAGAAGAGCTTTGAAGTCACGGCATCGGACCCGGCCATCCTGGACCAAGAGGCCGGCAGCGGGCTCTTGACGGTCGAGGGTTACGGCGAGCTCTACGCCTTGCTTCGCACGACTGCGGCCCATGCACGCACCAAGCCCAACCGGGTGGCGGACGACTTCAAGAAGAAGACGGCGACGATGCCAAAGACGACCGAGGCCGAGCGGCTGGTCGTCCAGCGCGTCGGGCAAGGCCTGTTCCGCGGTGCGCTGTTGGACTACTGGCAGGGGAAGTGCTGCGTCACCGGCCTGGACGTGCCTGAGCTTCTTCGGGCCTCGCACATCCGCCCCTGGGCCCAGTGCGAGACCGACGATCAACGGCTAGACGTGTTCAACGGGCTCCTGCTAGCGCCGCATATTGACGCATTGTTTGATTCTGGGCTCTTGACGTTCGAAGGCAGTGGGGTCGCACGCCTATCTTCTGAAATCACAACCGCCCAGCAGCAACAGCTCGGATTGATGAGTGAGATGTCGGTGAAGCATTTGCGTGACGAGCATCGCAAATACCTAGACTTTCACCGAAATATTGTCTGGCGAAGTTGACCACCCGGGGCTGCAGGCTGATGCATAGATGCAGCGCTGACGCCTGCGCGATTTCTGTTTCTGCACCGCGTCCCGTGATCCGAGAGTGCAACGGTCTCGTAAGTTCGGCACTTGGTTACCACGGGTACCGATGTCGAGCCACAAGGTGCTCTTCGGCGCGCCTTCATCGTGGCCGACTACACCACCTGGATGGGCCGGGACCGCCCGATGGGCGCGCACTTCGGTCTGCTGTTCGATCGCGCTGCCAGCCACTGATGCACTGTGAACGAGCCGCCAGCTGTCTTGCTGGGTGCGTTCGTGCCCAGCCCCACCTTGCGCCTGCCCTGGGTATCGGGCAGTGTGCGGGCCGACTTTCCTTCTCCGGCCGATGACTTCCTGGTCAAGCGCCAGGACCTGAACGACCTGCTCATCACCCACCCTGCCGCCACCTTCTTCTGGCGGGCGCGCGGCCTGTCCATGCAATCCGCCGGCATTGGCGACGGTGACATCCTGGTGGTGAACCGGGCACAGATCCCGCGTCACGGCTGTATCGTCATTGCCGAGGTGGACAACGACTTCACCGTCAAATACCTGTACCAGCGCGCCGGGCGCATCAAGCTGCGCGCGGCTGATCCGACGTTTCCCGACATCGTCCCCAAGGACGGCCAGACGTTGACCACCGTGGGCGTGGTCACTGCCGTCATCAAACAGTTCAAGTAGCCATGTACGCCCTGGTGGATGGAAACAACTTCTATGTGAGCTGCGAGCGGGCGTTTCGCCCCAGCCTGAAGAACCGCCCTGTGGTGGTGCTGTCCAACAATGACGGTTGCGCCATCTCGCGCAGCAACGAGGCCAAGGCCCTGGGCGTTGCCATGGGCGCGCCATGGCACCTGGTCAAACAGAAGCTGCCCGATGCGGACATCGTGGCGCTGTCGGCCAACTTCACGCTGTACGGGGACATGAGCAACCGGCTCATGAGCATTGCCGCTGGCCTGGGGCCAGAGCAGGAGATCTATTCGGTGACGAATGCTTTGTAGGGCTGCAGGGGGTGAGGGGTGACCTGGTGGACCGGGCACAGCGCGTGCGTGAACGTATCCTGCAGTGGATCGGTATCCCTTGCGGCATTGGGATCGGCTCCACCAAGACCCTGGCCAAGCTGGCCAACCACATTGCCAAGAGCGCGGACCGCAAGCCGGGGAGCTAC
>CAZFUK010000869.1:0-2232 GCA_964522005.1 uncultured Anaerolineales bacterium
GTCTCTTATTGTCAAGTCAATCGCCTGGTGTCTAAAAATATTGACATAGAGGGGGTCAGGGTGTAAGAAAGACGGTCATCACCCCTTCCAATTTTCATAGATGTCATCGTCTCAGGAGGGGGGACTATGCCTCTGCCCACGCTGTTTCCAGAGCGGCCCAAGTGCCAGGACTGTGGCAAGGCCCTGGCCGACTTCATCATCGAGGGCCAGGCCCTGTGCTCGGCCTGCTGCCTGCGGCGCTACTACCCGCAGGACACCCTGCCCGACCCCCCTAGCGACAACCCCCTGTACCAGTTTATGTTCGGAAAGTCGTAGAGACACGACATGTCTTGTTGTGTCTCTACGTTTGACACGTCGCGCCGCCCGCCGTGCGCGGGAACCACGCGCGCGAGGCCACACCGGCCTCGGCAAACGTCGCTTGGAGCGCCGCCGCCACCTCCGCCTGCCGCTCATTCACCAGGGCAATGACGGCCGGCCCAGCGCCTGAGATGGCGACCGCCACCCCTAGACGCTGGCGCAGGGCCAGCGCGTCGGCCAGCCCAGGCGCCAGGGGCGCGCGGTAGGGCTGATGCAAGCGGTCGGCCATGACGGCCGCCAGGCGGGCGTAGTCCGCCCGTTGGAGGGCCAGCAGCGTCAGCGCCAGGTGTCCCAGGTTGAACACCGCATCGCCATACCTCACCTGCGGAGGCAGCGCCTGACGGGCCCGGCGCGTCGGCAGCCGAAAGTCGGGCAGGACGACCACCGTTTCGAGCGGCGCGGTCGGCACGGCCTCGACCAGCAGGCGCCCATCCTCGGCGCGGGCCGCCGCCACCACGCCGCCCAGTAGGGCGGGCGCGACGTTGTCCGGGTGGCCTTCCATCGCCACAGCTAGTTCGAGCAGCGCGTCCCTCCCCAACGGCTCGCCCAGCAGAGCATTCCCGACCAGCAGCCCGGCCACGCTGGCCGCCGCGCTCGACCCCAGCCCACTCTCCAGCGGTATGCCGTTGTGCAGCCGCAGCCGGACACCCCGGGGCCAGTGTCCCACTCGCTCAAACACCCGCTGCGCCGCCCGCCACACCAGGTTGGTTTCATCGCGCGGCAGATCCCCCACCCCCTCGCCACTCACCTCGATGCTCAGCCCGTCCGCTTCCTCCGCCTCCACCTCGTTGTAGAGGGTCAACGCCATCCCCAAACAGTCAAAGCCCGCGCCCAGGTTGGCCGTCGTCGCGGGCGCCTTCACATAGATCATAGCTCCTCGACCCGACACGAGATAGGTAATTCTAGCACACATCTTGCTCTAGAGCCTGCAAGCCTTTTTTGGGCCAACGCGGAACGAATCTTGCAGGAGCGCGTTACTATTATCACCACACCCCCGAGGCCGGCGACAGCGCCGCCCGCCCCGCTCGGTTTGCACGAAAGCCGCAAGCTGGATAGACTCTGGGTAGCAGTTCGCCTGCTCGCACGCTCGTTTAAGAACCACGAAGTTCGCCCGGCCTGACACGGCCCCCAACTCATGTCAGGCCCTGGAAAGTCATCGGTAGTGGCGGAAGGTCTTCCTGGTTCGGCGTTGCCCGCGTCACATCACGCTCCCGCTCCACGCCCCCCTCTGACCTTCTCGCGGTCGGCCGACAGCTTGCAACCTCGTTGCCCACATCCCCTGCTCTGCAAGCGTCTGCTTGCCCTGCCAACCGAACACTACCGGGTTGGCTTTTTTGTCCCCATCGCCGTTAGCCCCTGTATCTCACGTGGACCCGAACGTCTAGAAGGAGCTGGAGGATGACGCGGTCACAGACCTTAGTGGATCAGATGCAGACCTGGTATGACGCGGAGCGATACCGGCGGGAGCACTGGGAAGGCTCGTTCGAAGAATACCTCGAACTGGTGCGGGGCAACCCGATGGTCGCCCGCAGCGCCTTCCAGCGACTCTACGACATGATCCTCGCCTACGGCACCGAGGAGTACACCGAGAACCGTCAGAAAGTCGTTCACTACAAGTTCTTTGACGATCCCATTGACCATGGCCGCGACGCCGTGTACGGGCTGGACCATGCCCTGATGGACCTGGTCTCCGCCTTCCAATCCGCGGCGCGCAAGTACGGCACCGAGCGCCGCGTTCTGTTACTCCACGGTCCCGTCGGCTCTTCCAAGAGCACCATCGCCCGCCTGCTGAAGAAGGGGCTGGAACACTACTCCCACACTGACGCCGGCGCCCTCTACTCCTTCTCCTGGATGCTCGACGAAGACTGCGGCCCC
>CAZFUK010000870.1:0-2230 GCA_964522005.1 uncultured Anaerolineales bacterium
AGCCGGGCGCGGTGGGGGGCGGCCGGCTCCGCGCCCGCCTGGTCGCCGGCGCGGTAGGCGAGGGTGCTCGTCACGGCGTGACTGGCGATGAGGGCGGCCGTCCCCGCGCCGAGGGCGGCGAGGGCCTGGCGGCGGGAGATGGGGGTGGGCGAGTCGAGAGTCGAGATAGGGGAGTCGGACATGGGTGTCTGCTCTTCTAGCTACAAGAGAATTGGACGCGGGCGAACGCGGACAAGCGCGGACGAGAAGAGATCTACAGTTCTGCCCTTCGTGCCACTTTGTGTCCTTCGTGCTAACTACGGATGGTGTGGCGCCGACAGTCGTTGCGGCAACGGCAGGAGAGCAGGCGCGGGGGCCTGCGTCTACAGCGCCGGGGCAACCTGGGCCAGGTGCTTCTCGATAACCTGAATGATGGCCGCCGCGTCGGCTTCGACCTCGATGGGATGGTTGGCGTAGTGGGATTGGAGCTTGCCGGAGCGCGAGGTAACGACGGTTTCGGTGACGTAGTCCTCGTACAGGTCGCCCAGGTGGTAGCGCACGGTGTAGTCGGGGTCCTTGAGGACGTTGCCGGTCAGGATGGCGACGACGTCCTCGTCACGGTCGATGGGGGCGTCGGTTCCTTCTTCGAGCAGCCGCTTGAGGCCCGCCAGCGTGGTCGCCGAGGCGGGTTCGCAGCCGATGCCGTCGCGGCCGATGATGGCCTTGGCGTCGGCGATCTCCTGCTCGGTGACTTCAGTGACCCAGCCGTCGGTCAAGGTCATGGCGCGCTTGGCCTTCTTCCAGGACACGGGGCGGCCGATCTTGATGGCCGTCGCCAGGGTGCGGGCGTAGACGGTGACAAGGCGGTCGGGGTCGGGGCTGGTCATGGTGCGGTACAGGGGGTCGGCCCCCGCGGCCTGGATGATGGTGATGCGGGGCAGCTTGTCGATGAAGCCGAGGTCGTAGAGTTCCTTGAGGCCCTTGCCGAGGGCCGACGAGTTGCCGAGGTTGCCGCCGGGGACGACCAGGCGGTCAGGGACGCGCCAGTCGAGCTGGTCGAGGAGTTCGATGGCGATGGTCTTCTGGCCCTCCAGGCGGAAGGCGTTAACGGAGTTGAGGATGTACATGCCCACCTGGGGCGCGACCTCGCGCACGAGTTGCATGGCGGCGTCGAAGTCGCCGCGCACCTGCGCGCGCAGCGCGCCGGCGTCGAGGGATTGGGAGAGCTTGCCGAAGGCGATCTGGCCTTCGGGGATGAAGACGACGCCGAGCATGCCGGCGCGGGTGGCGTAGGCGGCCATGCTGGCCGAGGTATTGCCGGTGCTGGCGCAGGCGACGACCCGCGCGCCCAGGACGCGGGCCTGGGTGACGCCGGTCGCCATGCCGTTGTCCTTGAAGGAGCCAGTCGGATTGAAGCCCTGGTGCTTGAAGGTCAGGCGGCCGAGGCCCGCGTACTGGGCGGAGCGCGGCGCATCGAGGAGCTGGGTGTTACCTTCAGGGTAGGTGACGATTCTGGACTCGTCGGTGTAGAAGGGGATAAGCTCGCGATAGCGCCACACGCCGCTGACGTCGATGGGCACGTTGGACAGGCGACGCTGGCGGAAGAGATGCTTGAGGCGGTCGGCGTCGGCGTCCTGCCAGTCGTACACGACGTCGAGGAGGTCGCCGCACTGGGGGCAGGCGTAGACGGCGGCGCGGTCGGAGGGAAAGCGGTGGCCGCATTCGATACATTGCAGGTAGGCGTGGGACATGGTTATTTCTCCGCCGTTCAGCCGCGCGCTCAGGGGCGAGCCGGCTTGTAGGCCTCGACGAGGAAGCAGTTGCCCTGCTGCTTGGGCAGCTTGAAGTCGAGGTAGGCCAGGGGGAGGGCGATGGGCAGGGTTGCCAGGGCGATGGGGACGCGCAGCAGCGGCCGGTCCCAGTAGAGTTGGTTTAGCTCGAAGGCCAGTTCACCCGGCGGGCCGAAGGTGGGGGTGATGGATACGATGCGGAAGCCGGCGCGGCCCAGTTTGTCGCGAATCTCAGCCTCGGTGTACTCGTCGCGAACGTGGTCGTGGACGATGTAGCGCTCGAAGGACGGGAACCAGCGTTGGGCGATCTGGTGGCGCTTGGGCAGGTGCAGCACCAGTCGGCCGCCGGGCTTGAGCCAGCGATACATGGACGCTATGACTGCCTCGTCCTCGACGATGTGCTCCAGGACGTCGCCGCTCAGGATAAGGTCGTAGGCGGCCACCGGTTCCTGGTGATCGAC
>CAZFUK010000871.1:0-2224 GCA_964522005.1 uncultured Anaerolineales bacterium
GTGGCGGCGAGCGTCGCGGCTTCGGCGGCGAGCGCAGCGGCGGCGGCGAGCGCCCTGCTGGCGGTGGCGAGCGCGGCGGTGGTGGCGGTGAGCGCGGCGGCGGAGGCTTCCGAGGCTAGTCAGCCACCTCTTCAACCCATGAGACGCAACGGGGCGACATCATCCAGGGTGTCGTCCCGTTTTGTGTATCAAGACGGAGGACGGAGGACGGAAGACGGATGAAGATGGTAGGAAGAGGGAGGAAGAGTAGGAAGTACGGGCCTCCGTCCTCCGTCCTTCGTCCTTCGTCATCTAACAAGGAGGTTCTTGTGAGCGAGGTTAACCTGAGGATTCCTGGCCCGACGCCCCTGCCGCCCAGCGTGCAGGAGGCGATGCGCCGCGACATGATCAACCACCGGGGACCAGAGTTCGCCCAAATGCAGGCGGAGATTGTCGAGGCGCTGCGGACTTTCCTGGGCACCCAGAACGATGTGCTGCTGCTGACGGCTTCGGGCACAGGGGGGCTGGAAGCCGCCGTCGTCAACACCCTGTCGCCGGGCGACAAGGTCCTGTCCGTCTCCATTGGCTACTTTGGCGAGCGGTTCCGCTCCATCGCCCAGGTCTACGGCGCGAGCATCGTCAAGCTCGACATCCCCCAGGGGCAGGCGGCGCGCGGGGCGCAGGTGGCCGACGCGCTGCGGGCCACCCTTGATGTCAAGGCCGTCCTGGTCACCCACAACGAGACGTCCACCGGCGTCACCAACCCCCTCCAGGAGATCGCGGCCGAGGTCAAGGCGGCGGGCAAGCTGCTGCTGGTGGACGCCATCAGCTCGGCCGGCTGCGTGCCACTGGAGACGGACGCCTGGGGCGTGGACGTGTTGGTTACCGGCTCCCAGAAGGGCTGGATGGCGCCGCCCGGCCTGGCCTTCCTCAGCATGAGCCGCGAGGCGTGGGCGGCCCACGAGACGGCGCGCATGCCGCGCTTCTACTTTGACCTCAAGCGGCACAAGAAGGCGATGGCCGAAGGCTCGACGCCCTGGACGCCCGCCATCTCAGTCTACTACGCCCTCCACGAGGGGATGCGCCTGCTCATGGCGGAGGGGCGCGACAACGTCCTGGCCCGCCACCAGCGCGTGGCCGACCTGACACGCGAGGGTCTCAAGGCGATGGGGCTGCGCCTCTTTGCCGACCCGCAATTCGCCTCCAACACCGTCACCTCGGTCTACCCGCCGGCCGGCCTCAACGCCGACGACTTCCGCCGCCAGGTCAAGAAGGCGCGCAACGTTGTCCTGGCGGGCGCGCAGGGCGACCTGGCGGGTAAGGTGTTCCGCGTCGGCCACCTGGGCTACGTCCACGAGGCCGAGATCGCCGCGACCCTCGACGCGATTCGCGCCGAGTTGCCCCTTGCTGTTGCAGTCTAGTTGCACACAACACGGAGGCACAGAGAACACAGAGATAAATAGTGTTTTAGCTCTGTGCCCTCCGTGACTCTGTGGTCTAAATCGCGTTGTGTATGTAGGAGTGGTATGCTTCAGGATAACTTAGTACTGGCCGAGCAGGTGACGACGCTGAACCGCGTCCTGGTGGCCGACCCGATTGACGAGGAAGGGGTCGCCCTGCTGCGCGAGCATGCCGAGGTGGACGTGCGCCTCAAGCTGGGCGAGGACGAACTGACCCGGCTGATTCCCGACTACGATGCCCTGGTCGTGCGGAGCGAGACGCAGGTGACGGCGCGGGTCCTCGAAGCGGGGGCGCGCCTGAAGGTGGTGGGGCGAGCCGGGGTCGGCATTGACAACATCCAGGTGGACGCCGCTACCCGCCACGGCATCGTCGTCGTCAACGCGCCGACGGGCAACACCATCGCCGCCGCCGAGCACACCCTTGCCATGCTGCTGGCCCTGGCGCGGCACATCCCGCAGGCCAACGGGGTGATGCGCAGCGGCGGCTGGGACCGCAGCCGCTTCATCGGCACCGAGGTCCAGGGGAAGACGCTGGGCGTGGTGGGCCTGGGGCGCATCGGCCAGGAGGTGGCGCGCCGCGCCGACGGCCTCCAGATGAACGTGGTCGCCTACGACCCCTTTGTCGCCGCCGACGTGGCCGAGCGGCTGGGGGCGCGGCTGGTGGACCTGGAGGACTTGCTGCGCGAGGCCGACTTCATCACCCTGCACACCGTGCTGACGCCCGAGACGCGCGGCCTCATTGGCCCGGCCGCCCTGGGCCTTGTCAAGCCGACGGCGCGCCTGAT
>CAZFUK010000872.1:0-2223 GCA_964522005.1 uncultured Anaerolineales bacterium
CCGCCAACCGCAAGGACGACTTCCGCCGCGAGATCATGAACTACATCGGCGCGCTCGCCATCGAGGGCAAGCGCTTCGCCTATGACTCCAACGAGCGGCTGCGCCGCGCCCTGGAACTCAAGCTGTTCGAGGACCAGAAGGACTCGATCAAGCTGACCAGCCTGGTCTCGTCGGTGATGGACCCGGACACGCAGGCCAAGATTGACGTCGTCAAGACGCGCATGATCAAGAACTTCGGCTACTGCGAGGTCTGCTCGTCCGACGTGCTGACCTATGTGGCGTCCATCTTCGCCCGTGGCGACGTGAGGAACCGGAACTAGCGTGATGCGTAGTACGTAATGCGTGATGCGTGATGCGTGACGTGGCTCTGTCCAGCACGGATTACGCATTACGCATTACGAAATATGCACTACGGAATACGCAAGAGGTACCTATGGTTGAGCGTATCGAGGGCGACGCGGGGCGTTTCCGCCAGATTGTGCGCGGCCATGTCAAGGAGAACCTGCGCAAGTACATGTCCACCGGCGAGTTGATTGGCCGCCAGGGTAAGGACTGGGTCAGCATCCCCGTGCCTCAGATTGACATCCCGCGCTTCCGCTTTGGCCGCAACCAGGGCGGCGTTGGGCAGGGCGAGGGTCAGCCGGGCGACCCGCTGAGCGGCTCGGAGGCGGGCGCGGGCCAGGGCGCGGGCAGCGACCCCGGCCAGCACATCCTCGAAGTCGAGGTCTCGCTGGACCAACTGGCCGAGATTCTGGCCGAAGAGTTGGAGCTTCCACGCATCGAGCCTAAAGGCAAGGCCCAGGTCATCAGCGAAGTCAACCGCTACACCAGTATCCGCAAAGTCGGCCCGGAGAGCCTGCGCCACTTCAAGCGCACCTACCGCGAGGCGCTCAAGCGCCAGTTGCTGACGGGCATCTATGATCCGGCCAACCCGCGCATTGTCCCCTTCCGCGAGGACCGGCGCTATCGGTCCTGGCAGACCAAGCTCATCCCGGAGAGCAACGCCGTCATCTTCTACATGATGGACGTTTCAGGCTCCATGGGCGACACCCAGAAGGAGATCGTGCGCCTGACGGCGTTCTGGATTGACACCTGGCTCCGCTCGCAATACAAGAAGATCGAGGTGCGCTACATCATCCACGACGCGGCGGCGCGGGAGGTGGACCAGAGGACGTTCTATCACACCCGCGAGAGCGGGGGTACCATCATCTCCTCCGCCTACGAGCTATGCCGCGCCATCATCGCCCAACGCTATCCCGTGGACCAGTGGAACATCTACGGCTTCCACTTCTCGGACGGCGACAACTGGGGCAGCGACGACAACCAGAAGTGCGCCGGGCTGCTGCGCGAGCACCTGCTGCCGGCCAGCAACCTGTTCTGCTACGGCCAGGTCGCCGCGTATCGGTCGTCCAACCAGTTCTTGAGCACACTGCGGGCGATTCCGGAGCCGGAAAAGCTCCTGACGGCCGAGATTCCCAACAAGGATTCCATCTACGACGCGATTAAGCTGTTCCTAGGCAAGGGGAAGTAAGCTATGACGGGTGGACTGCCGAGAGAACTGGGGTGGTGGGCGGACCGCATTCGTGGCTATGCCGAGGAGTTTGGCCTGGACTTCCCGGAGGTGCGCTTCCACCTGCTCGACTGGAAGGGCATCAACGAGGTCGCCAGCTACGGCGGCTTCCCGACCCGCTACCCCCACTGGTCCTTTGGCATGGAATACGAGCGCATGTCGAAGAGCTATGCCTACGGCCTGCATCGTATCTACGAGATGGTCATCAACACCGACCCCTGCCATGCCTACCTGCTCGCCAGCAACAACCTGATTGACCAGAAGCTGGTCATGGCCCACGTCTACGGCCACGCCGACTTCTTCAAGAACAACCTGTGGTTCGCCCACACCAACCGCCGCATGCTCGACGAGATGGCGAACCACGCCACGCGCATCTACCGCTATGTCGAACGCTACGGCTACGAGGCGGTCGAGGGCCTGATTGACATCGGCCTCTCCATTGACAACCTGATTGACATCCACTCGCCCGCCATCCGCCGCCAGCCCCGCCCGCCGGACCCGGCGTTGGACGGCGAACCCAAGACGGTCAAGCGCATCCCCAGCAAGGAGTACATGGACACCTTCATCAACCCGCCCGACTTCCTGGCGGCGCAGAAGAAGCGGCTGGAGGATGAGACCAAGCAAGCGCGGCGCTTCCCGGTGGCCTCGGAGCG
>CAZFUK010000873.1:0-2219 GCA_964522005.1 uncultured Anaerolineales bacterium
CGAAGATGTCGCCGACGAAGCGCGAGTACTCGGACCAGTTCATGCCGAACTGGAACTCCTGGACGATGCCCGTCACGACGCCCATGGCGAAGTTGATCAGGAACAGCTTACCCCAGAACTTCGTCATGGCTTTGTAGACCTCCTGGCCGTTCATGACGTACAGGGTGTGCATCAGGGCGACGAGCCAGGCGAGGCCGAGGGTGAGAGGGACAAAGAAGAAGTGGTAGACAGTGGTGATGCCGAACTGCCATCTAGCGAGAGCGATGGCATCCATAACGGTTCCTCCTATACGGGTACAACAGGGTACAACGACGAGTGGAACAGAGGATTATGTATCACCGGTGTCCGGGGCACAAGCGATAACGGATCACCGCCGAGGCGGTCATCACTAGTTCTATCATAAGCGAGTGGGGTGCAAAGCGGGTGGAGAAGCCTTCACCTGGATACGCAGTTTAACCACGCGCTCGCGCTCGTAGCGCAAGCACCACGCCACGGACCCAAATCTAAACGCCGTTGGCGCTAGAGTCGTCTAGAATCAGAGGAGTATACTGGCTTCTCGTGTCTACCGGTAGAGGCGTGGTTCGCGCGCCCGCCGTCACCACGTCCGTGCGGTTGTCGCTCGGCGGGCAGGGAAACCCTGCCCCTACCATCCGGTTGGGTCCTCCTGTATGACTTACTTGCACAGAGTTCGGCATCTGTTGTTGCGGGTGCCCTTGTTCTACAAGATTCTCCTGGCGAACTGCGCCATCGTGGCGGTGGGCGCCGTGGGCGGCACCCTCATCACCGTCTGGCACATGGAGACCTTCCCCGGCGACCCCCACTACGAGTTGATGGTGGTGTTCGGCAGCGTGGGGTTCGCCATTAGCTTCGCCGTCAACCTGGCCGTGCTGCGGCTGGCCCTGCGGCCCCTCGACCGGCTCCAGGATGGCGTCGACTCGGTGCGCAAGGGCGACCTCGCGGTGCGCGTCGGCCCCGAACCCCTGAGCGATGAACGCTTCGACCGCCTGCTGGCGACGTTCAACCAGATGCTCGGCCGGCTGGAGGATGACGCCCACGAAATGCACCGCCTGTCCGGCGAGATCCTCCAGGCCCAGGAGGAGGAGCGCCGCCGTGTGGCCCGCGAGCTACACGACGAGGCCGCCCAGGCGCTCACGTCGCTGCTCGTGCGCGTGCGGCTCCTGGAGCGCTCCACCACGCCCGACGAAGCGCGGCAGCATGTGCAGGAGTTGCGCAAGCTGACGGCGGAGGCGCTGGAGGAGGTGCGGCGGGTGGCCCTGGAGCTGCGCCCCACCATCCTGGACGACCTGGGGCTGGTGGCGGCGCTGGGCTGGCGGGTGGACGAGTTCAACGCGGCGTCGGCGGCGCGGGTGACGCTGAGCGTGTCAGGCCTGGAGGAACGGCTGCCGGCGACGGTCGAGCTGGCCTTCTACCGCGTCGCCCAGGAGGCGCTCACCAATGTCCTGCGCCACGCCCATGCCCAGACGGCGCGGGTTACGGTGCGGCGCGACAATGGCTGGGTCACGCTGGAGATTGTGGACGATGGGGTGGGCTTTGAGTCGCAGACGCCGCGCAAGGCCGGCAGTCACGGGTTGGGCCTGGTGGGGATGCGCGAGCGCATGGCGCTGATTGGCGGCGAGCTAAGCATCCAGGCGGCCGAAGGTGGCGGGACGCGGATTATCGCCCGTGCGCCGGTCAACGGCGTGGACGTCAAGCGCGGCCTCGTGGAGAACGTATTCGCGGCAGTCTAGGGAGAGGGGAGATGACGAAGATACGCGTGATGCTGGTGGACGATCACCCGGTGGTGCGCAAAGGGTTGCGCGCCCTGCTGGAGGGGGAGCCGGACATGGAGGTGGTGGGCGAGGCCGGGGACGGCGCCCAGGCCGTGGAACTGGCGCAAACGCTGCGTCCCGACATCATCACCATGGATATCTCCATGCCAGAGATGGACGGCCTGGAAGCCACGCGCCGCGTGCGCCTCTGCTGCCCCGACACGCAGGTGCTGATTCTCACCGTCCACGCCCAGGAGCGCTACCTGTTTCCGGTACTCAAGGCCGGCGCGGCCGGCTACGTCCTCAAGTCCACCGTGGACACCGAACTGGTGGACGCCATCCGCACCGTCGCCCAGGGCGGCGCCTTCCTCTATCCGTCGGCGACACGCATGGTACTCGAAGACTATCTCACCCACCTGCGCCAGGGCGACGCGGGCGACGCCTACGAGC
>CAZFUK010000874.1:0-2211 GCA_964522005.1 uncultured Anaerolineales bacterium
CGAACTGCGCTGCCCCGACCCCAGTTGCAACCCCTACCTGGCCTTCGCGGGCATGCTGGCCGCCGGCCTCAATGGGATGGACCAGGCGCTCGAAGCGCCGGCCCCCACCGAGGAGGACGTGTTCCACTGGGACGCGGAGCAACTGGCGGAGCGCGGCGTCGCCACGCTGCCGGGTTCGCTGAAGGAAGCGCTGGATGAACTGGCCCAGGACGAGGTGATCAAGGGGGCGCTGGGCAGCCACGCCTACGCGGCGTTCCACCGTGCCAAGCTCGAAGAGTGGGACGAGTACCGCATCCGCGTCTCCGAGTGGGAGCTAGAGCGGTACCTGGAGATTCTGTAACGCAACGACGGCTAGAAACGACGGCTAGACCTGACAGGTCTTGAAGACCTGTCAGGTCTGCCCCCCCCCTCACATTTCACCACCCCAACCACCCACCCCGTCAGGACCCACTGGCAGCCAAAGTCTCCACCCGGCGTGGAGATTTCTCCACCCCCATCTTGACCCGACGGGTATATGATGTAGACGGTGTAATAGATTTCCTCCACCCCTGACCCTAGCCACCCCTCGCGTGGCTGGGGCGTCCGTATGGATACTCCTCCCAGGAGGCACTATTATGACAACCTTAACCGTTCGTCCGTCGCCGGCCCTGAACTGGACGGGCCTCATCTGGAAGAGCCTGGCCGTCGCCCTGAGCTACGTCGTGGGGACGATGATCATGGGCGGCCTCGCCCAGGCGCTGCGCCTGCCCATGCCCGCCATCGCGTCGCGCGTGGACCCGCAGCAGGCGCTCATGGGCACGTTCCTGGCGGGCCTCGTCTATGCCCTGGTCATGAAACCGCTGTCGGAACGGCTGCCCATCCCGGCCTGGCAGCGCTTCACCGTGCTGTTCGCCCTCAGCTATGGGCTGAACAGCCTGCTCAACGGCCTGGAGGCGGTGTTCTTCTCCACCTACGTCGCCCCCGACCAACTTGTCACCCTGCTCGTCATTGGACTGAGCCACCTGGCGCCCGCCGCCCTGGCTGCGCTCCTCTTCCCGCCCCAGGCCATCACCACTCGCCTTGGGAAGCTGGAGCGGGTGACCCTCGCCACCCGGCCGCCGCTGGCCTGGGCCTGGCGTATCCTGGCGGCTGGTGTTCTCTTCGTCCCTGTCTACCTGTTCTTCGGCAGCCTCATCGCCCCCATCGTCGTGCCCTACTACACCGAAGTCGCGGGCACCGGGTTAGCCATTCCAGGCTTTGGCGTCATGCTGCCGCTCGAGGTAGTACGCGGGGTACTGTTCATCCTGATTCTCTTCCCGTTGCTCGCCGTCTTCCGTGGGCCGCGCCGCCGCCTCTGGCTCTGGCTCGGCGTGGTGCTCGCCGCCTTCATCGGCTGGGCGCCCCTCCTCGGCGGGAGCTTCCTGCCCCTGACGCTGCGCCTCGTGCATGGTCTGGAGATCACGGCGGACTCGTTTGTCCACGCCGCGCTCATCGCGTGGCTGCTGGGAGTGGGTCACCCAGACGGTGTGGGTCATGAGGGTCAGGGCTAACACCGGGGGGAGCCACAAGGAGGAATCTTATGACAACGACAATGCCTGCCCCAGGACGGGTGCAATCGAGTGTGCCCAGTGACCGCGTGATGCGCTTCGTCAACCCGGTCGTGGCCGCGCTGCTGCGCTCGCCCTTCCACGGCCTGCTCAGCCGCCAGGTGCTGCTGCTCACCTACACGGGCCGCAAGACCGGCCAGCAGTACACCATCCCGGTGGGCTACACGGCCGAGGGCGACACCCTGACCGTCTTCTCCGGCCGGCACGTCTGGTGGAAGAACCTGCGCGGGGGCGGGCGGGTGACGGTGCGGCTTGAGGGCCGTCAGCGGACAGCCCGCGCCGAGGTGGTTGAGGATAGCGCCGCGCTCCTGGCGTTGCTGGACCGCTACGTCGCGCGCTACGGCCTCAAGGGCGCGGGGCAGCGGATGGGGCTGGCGCTGGACACTCAGCCGCCCCTATCCCGCGATGACCTGGCCGCCGCGCTGGTAGGCCACGCCGTAGTCTACCTCCGGCTTGAGAGTTAAGGTGGGTCGAGGCGGACAGACAAGCGAGCGGGGTGGGACAAGGGCTGTCCCACCCCGCTGCGCTCTCCCAGGGTTCTTTCCAAAGTCGTAGACTACCCCGAACCCCACCCCCGGCCCCGCCCCGACAAAGGGGGGGGTGACTGGGCCCGGGCCCGCCCCCC
>CAZFUK010000875.1:0-2209 GCA_964522005.1 uncultured Anaerolineales bacterium
TCACCGCGGCTCGCTTCATCAGGTCGCGCCGGCTGAGGCCGACGACCCACTCGGGGCGGGCCGTCTCACCGACCAGCAGCCCCTGCTCGGCCAGTTGGTCCAGCGCCGACCAGACCAGCTCCTCGGCCTGCTCCACGCCGAAGGCCGGCCCGAACTGGCGGGCGATGTCGGCCACGGTGGTGTGGCCGTCGCAGCGCTGCCAGACGAAGGCGGCGGTCGGGTTGAGGGAGTGCAGCTGGTTGGTGGCGGTGTCGTAGAGGACGACCTCGTCGTCCAACTCGGTGGCGACCAGGCGGTCGCGGCGCGCTAGCGGGGTCTGATGGGAAAGACGGTCGAGCATGGTGTCGTTCCTTTCGCCCACCTTGGGCGGTGTGATGCTGTGCTGGAATGAACGCGGCTATTCTAGCAAAGATACGGCTAGCAGGCAAACATAACGCGCGGACTTGCCAGGAGGGACCTGCACGGGTAGAATACGGCCATCCCTACCGCCCGGAGCGACGCACGCCATGCCCCTGCCCCCCGACGACCCCGACCGCGCCATTCCCCCCGCTGAAGCGGCCCACAAGTTACGCCTGTTGCTGGGCCAGGTCGAGCAAACGATGCCGGCGACCGCACTGCCCAGCGCGACGCCGGACCGGGGCCACAAGAAGCTGACCGTCGGCATGGCGACGTATGACGACTTCGACGGGGTGTACTTCACGGTCCAGGCATTGCGGCTCTACCACCCCGAGGTCCAGGCCGACCTTGAGATTCTCGTGCTGGACAATCACCCGGAGGGGCCGGCCGGCCATGCCCTGAAGAACCTCGAAAACTGGATTCCCAACTACCGCTATGTCCCGTATCGCGGCTGGCGCGGCACGGCATCGCGTGACCTGCTCTTCCGCGAGGCCAACGCCGACTATGTAGTGTGCCTCGACGCGCACGTGCTCCTGGCGCCCGGCGCGCTCCGCCAGTTGCTCGACTACTTCGACGCCCACCCTGACACGCTGGACCTGCTCCAGGGCCCCCTGGTCTATGACGACCTGGAGTCGATGAGCACCCACTTCGAGCCTATCTGGCGCGAGGGCATGTATGGCGCCTGGGCCACCGACGAGCGGGCGCTGGACCCGGCGGCTCCGCCGTTCGAGATTCCCATGCAGGGGCTGGGCCTGTTTGCCTGCCGCCGCACCGCCTGGCCGGGCCTCAACCCCCGCCTGCGCGGCTTCGGGGCGGAGGAGGGCTACCTCCACGAGAAGATTCGCCGCGCGGGCGGGCGGACGCTGTGCCTGCCGTTTCTGCGCTGGCTCCATCGCTTTGGCCGGCCGTCGGGCATTCCGTATCGTCCGACCGCCGAGGACCGGGTGCGTAACTACTTGCTGACGCTGCGCGAGCTAGACCTCGACCCTTCCGAGGCTGAGGCGCACTTCAGGGCGTGGCTGGGTGAGGCCACCGGGAGTCGCATCATCGCCCAGGCGCGCGCTCAACTCGACAACCCCTTCCTGTTCTTCGACGCCGTCTACTGCATCAACCTGCCCGAGGCCACGACGCGCTGGGCCGACATGACCCGGCGCTTCCGTCGGCTGGGGATTGACTGGCTGGTGCGGCGCTTCGAGGCGGTCCACACGCCGGAGAGCCACCACCTGGGGTGTAGCCTGTCGCACCGGCGTATCGTCGCTGAGGCCAAACAGCAGGGGCTGGCGCACGTGCTCGTCCTGGAGGACGACGCGGTGTTCCACGAGGACACCCTGGACGTGCTGAGACAGGCGGTCGCCGAGTTGGCCGGTCAGTCGTGGGGGCTGTTCTACCTGGGCGGACACCGCTGGGCGCAGTCGTTCCCGCTGGCGCCAGGCTGCGCCCACCTGGAGCGTCCCACGGGGCTAACCACCAGCCACGCCGTCGCCTACCACGCCAGCCTCTACGACCGCCTGCTGGCCGACATCCCCGACGAGGTCGAGGCGCTGCGTAAGTGGGTGGCGGTTGATGGACCCATTGACCAGTATCTCACGCGCCACCAGGCGCACAGCTTTTTGGTTCGCCCCGTCCTCGCCAGTCAGGCCAGCCTGCTGGCCCAGGAAGACCCGATCCAGCGCCATCGCCTGACTATCTGACCCTCTCGCTCCACACTCGCACCGCCTCCACCAGCGGCCCAACCTCGCCGCGCGCCCCCTGCCAGCCCTCGGCGCCGACCACGGCGCGGGCCAGGGCGGCGAGCACCCGCCGGGGCGCGCGG
>CAZFUK010000876.1:0-2204 GCA_964522005.1 uncultured Anaerolineales bacterium
GTCCTTCAGGACGATCTCGCCCAGGTTCATGGGCGCGAGCCACAGCGCGGTACTGGCGCCCACGTTGCCGGCGCCAATAATGGTGATTTTATTGCGAGCCATATGCATCTCTCCTTCGAGATTGGAAGTCGGGCAGGGTGCGGGACAGCCCTATTATAGCACGAGTGGGGATTGACTCCAAGCGCGCTCCCGTGTATAGTCCCACGCGGCCACTACCCGCAAGGAGGACTTCGATGACTGTCACCACCGCCGCCCCCGCCCAACCGCAGACCCATATCCCCCGCCTCAGCGTGATGAGTTGGGTCCTCTACGACCTCGCCAACACCGTCTTCAGCCTGAACATCGTCAGCCTCTACTTCTCGCTGTGGGTCGTCAACGTCATGGGCGGCACTGACCAGGCGTATGGCAACGCCAACGGCCTGTCCATGCTGCTCATGTTCTTCAGCGCCCCTCTCCTGGGCGCCCTGTCCGACCAGGCGCCGCGCCGCCTGCCGTTCCTGGTCGTCACCACGCTGCTCTGCATCGGCTTTACCCTCTTGCTCGGCGTGGGTGGGCTGGCCCTGTCCCTGGTCTGCTTCATCATCGCCAACTACTTTTACCAGGCCGGCCTCATCTTCTACGACGCCCTGCTGCCCGAAGTCAGCACGGTCGAGAACCGGGGCAAGATCGGCGGTATCGGCGTCGGCGTCGGCTACTTCGGCTCCTTCCTCGGCCTGGGCGCGGGTATCCTCCTCCTCCAGGTCTACCAGCAGCCCTATCCCGTCGTATTTCGGGTGACAGGGCTGCTATTCCTGTTGTTTGCCCTGCCCGCTTTCCTGTTCATCCGCGAGCGCCCCCGCCGCGTGCCGCCCTTCAACGCCGACGCCGTGGGCCGCGCCTTTACGGCCCTCGGCCATACCCTGCAACGCGCTCGCCGCTATCCCGGCCTGTTGCGCTTCCTGATTGCCAGCATCCTGTACGCCGACGGCGCGAATACCGTCATCGCCTTCATGGGTATCTATGTGTCCAACGAGCTAGGGTTTACTCCGCTCCAGACCCAGCTGGTGCTGGTGGTCGGGATTGCGGCGGCCATGCTGGGCGGCTTTGGGGGCGGTTTTATCGTTGACCGCCTCGGCCCGAAGCGCGTCCTCATGGCGGACATCGTGCTCTGGATGGTCCTCTTTGCCCTCGCCGCCGCGATCCCCCTCCTCAAACTGCCGTCCGCCCTGTTCTGGCTGGTCGCCGGTTTGGCCGGCTTCGCCCTGGGCTGCCTGTGGAGCGCGGACCGTCCCCTGATGCTGCGCCTCTCGCCCCCGCGCTACCTCGGCCAGTTCTACGGCCTCTACTCTATGGTCGGCCGCTTTGCCTCGGTGATTGGCCCGATCATGTGGGGCTTCATCGTCAACACCCTCAACTGGGGCCGCCCGGCCGCCATCCTCAGCCTGCTCATTCTCATGATCGGCGCCTTTATCCTCCTCCTGCCCGTCCCCGGCGACGTACACCAGTGGGGACCCGACGACTTGCCCGAGCGGGCGTAGGGCGGTTATACTTGCTTTGTTAGTATAGGAGGTAAACGATGATACAAACGACTTATGCAGAAGCTCTCAGCAGCTTGGCTCAACTCATGGATGAAGTCACCGACAATCGGGATGTCGTCATCATCCAGCGCGACGATGCGGAGGATGTGGCCTTAATTGCGGCGGACGAGTTACGCAGCCTCCTCGAAACCGCCTATCTCCTGCGCTCGCCGAAAAACGCCCAACGTCTGCTCGCGGCTTTGGATCGCGCTCAGAACCGGCGGCTTACTCCGTCAACGATTGATGATTTAAAGCGTGAGGTGGGCCTTGACCCGGTCGAGGGGTAGCGGACCGGAACGGCGCATCGAACGAGATGCCATCTTCCATCCAGAGTTTCGCGAAGACCTACGCTACTGGGTGGAAACTGACCGTAGCGTAGCCTTGCGCGCCTTCACTCTAATTGAGGCCATCATGCGTGAGCCATTTACAGGTATCGGCAAACCAGAACCTTTAAAGTACCTGGGGGCCAATGTTTGGTCGCGTCGCCTCACGCGAGAGCATCGCATGGTCTACCTAGTCAGCCAGGATCGGATTGACTTTCTCCAAGCCCGCTATCACTATTAATGGTGACCGCGCACGGCAATCGCCTATTGGCAGCGAATCTGGAGGTATCTCAGTCGGGCCAGGGGAAGGATTGAAGCTGGCGGT
>CAZFUK010000877.1:0-2197 GCA_964522005.1 uncultured Anaerolineales bacterium
CCCCTTTGGGGGCTTCGCCTGCCCAGCGCGGGGCTTCAGGCCCGCGCTTTGCTACTGCTGGCAGGTGGGGCAAAAGTAGGTCGAACGCTCGTTGGGGTCTTGGCGGACCATTTGAATCTTGGTCCCGCAGCGCAGGCACGGGTGGCCGCGCCGACGGTAAACCCAATGGCGCTGGCCGTTCTGGCGCAAGTCGGCCGGCAGCGTCTCGGTGGGGCCATAGGTTCGCATGCCGTCGCGCATGAGGGGGATGACCTGGTCCCAGAAGCGGTCCATCTCCCCGCGGCCCACGTCGCCCGCCGGGCGGCGCGGATCCACCCGCGCCAGGAACAGCCCCTCCGACTTGTAGATGTTTCCCACGCCCGCCATGACCTCCTGGTTCAGAACGACCTCACCGATTTGGCGGTCGGACTGCGCCCGGACGCGTGCCCAGGCTTCGTTGCGGTCGAAGTCGTCGTCCAGCAGGTCGGGGCCGAGGGCCGCCAGCTTGGGATGCGTCTCTACCTCGTCGGCGCGTAGCACTTCCACGACTGGGCCGTGGTAGAACACCGCCGCGTGGGTCGGCGTGACGAGACGCAGACGCACATACTTCTCCGCTTTGCGGAGTTCCATCCCCCGCTCGCCGACCTGCCACGAGCCGTACTGCATGGCGTGGCAGTGAATAGCCCAGCCGCCCGTCAGGTACAGCAATAGGTGCTTGCCCCGCGCTTCCACACGCTCCAGGCACTGGCCGACCAACTGCGGCGTGGTGTCGGCCCAGCGCTTGGGTAGCTGAACCTCGACCAGCGGAGCATTCACCAGCGTTTCCAGCGCCCGCTGCCAGCGACGAACGGCGTGTCCTTCGGCCATCCTTGTCTCCCTATAAGACTAGACCTGTCAGGTGGCTAAGCGCCTGACAGGTCGAGCAAGGAGCAACCCGTGTGCCAGTTTTGGGTCTACGACCACTCCGGTCCGGCGCAGGTCGGGCACTGAATCTCGATAAACTCCAGCCAGCCGTGGACGTCCTTCATCGTCGGCGCGGGGTCCTGCGGGCCAGCCTGGGCCGACCAGTAGACCCGCGCCGAGCGGTTGGCGACGTGGACGGCCAGGTGCGGCCCGCTCCCCCCATCGTTTGGGCCTAGCAGGGGGGCCAGCCCGCCCGCCTCATCGGCCAGGACGGGGAAGGGCAGGCGATACATCTGCTGGAGGGACTGGGCCGCCTCAAGCGACCCCTCCACCACGATCAAGGCCTGGGCGTTGTCGTCGGCCAGGGGCGAGGCCGCCTGGGCCAACTCGGACAGCAGCCTGTCTGTCCCTCGGCTCAGGCCCTGGAGCACAACCAGCACGATGTTGCGCCGGTTGCGGTAGTCCGACAGGCGAATGCGCCGGCCGTCCACCGTCGGCAGGTGGAAGTCGGGCAGCATCTGGCCTGTTGTTGGATAAGCTACTGTCGCCATGCTTCTTATCTCCATTCTCGCGTCTTCCCTCATCCTACTGCTCGACATCGGTCATCCTGCTAGCCCCTCGCCCCTGTCCCCTCGCTCCTGTTAGCCGGGCAGGGCCGTGAGACGGCTTTCAAACTGGGCGACTTCTTCATCCGGACGCAGCTTGAAGCGGTGCATGCTCGGCACCGGGCAAATCAGGTTAAAGTTCGTGATCTTGGAGTTAATCAGGGCGACCTTTTCGCGGTAGCGGCGCACCACGCTGGCCCGCGCGTTGAGGATCACCTGGCGCTTCGCCCCCCGCTTCCTGTCCGGCAGCCGGGCTAGCTCGGCGACGGCCTCGGCGTCCCAGGTCAGGTGCCGCTCCAGCATGCGCTGCGCCTCGTGAATCAGGTGGCGAATCTCCTTGTCGCGCTCGATCCACTCGGGAACGTAGCCTGCGTTGGACATGGCTTTGTAGGCCATCTCCCAATCGCCGGCCCAGGGGTTGCCCTGGAGGTTGAGCGGTTTGCCCTGGCCGGCCAGGTTGTCGAAGTCGCCCCGCTCTTGCGCCTGCTGCACCTGTTCCTCAATGGCGTCCAGCCACTTCTTCTCCGGGCTAGGCGGCTCTTCCCCCTTGGGGCGATACTTCGGGGCAATCGGATTATAGTCGGACATGGAATAGCTCCGTCAATCAAATCTCCTCTTCTGGAGGAACTAGAGGTTCAATGAGCGCAATGAGCGATGGAATATCATTCTGAACGGTGTCCCAGATGCGAATCAAGCTCACCCGGAAGTAT
>CAZFUK010000878.1:0-2183 GCA_964522005.1 uncultured Anaerolineales bacterium
AGCGAGATGGTGGATCGGCTGGAAGCCGGCGTGTCGCCCGAGGATATTGAGGCATCAATGCCTGTCCTGGGGGGCGGCGAAGGTGGCCCCGACCTGGGCGACGGGTACTAAATTAAGTATAGCACAGGCCGAGGCAAAGGGAAGAACAGGCAAAGGCGCAAACTTCCGAAGTCATCCCTGACTTCGGAAGTTTGCACTAGTAGCGCTCGAAGCGCTCGACGTTGAGGACGAAGACGACCGCGCCGCCGACCTCGATCTCAATCGGCTGCGGCATATAGAGTTCGCCCGGCTCGACGACGGGCGGCAAGGGGTTGACGTACTGGGTGCGGGCGTGGGCGTTGGTCTTGATGATGCGCAGAACCTCGGTCAGGCTGGTCTCGGTGGTGCCGATGAGGACCGTGGAGTTGCCCTCGCGTAGGAAACCGCCCGTGGTGCTGATGACCGTCGCGGAGTAGCCGCGCCGGTTGAGGGCCTCGACGAGGCCGGGCGCATCGTCGCTGTGGATGATGCCGACAACAAGTTTGCTGATACGGTTTACGGGGTCCATCGTTCCTCCAGGCGGGTAGTGACCTGAGCCAGAACTGCGGTGTGGACGGCGTCGGGGCTGGCGGTGGCGTCAACGACGCGCCAGCGGTGGGGGTCGGCCTGCGCCAGGGCCAGGTAGCCCTGGCGCACGCGCTCGTGGTACTCGACCGGCTTGCGGTCCAGCCGGTTCCACTCGCCGCCCGCGCGTAGGGCGGCCTGGCGGCGGCGCTCCAGGCCGAGCGCCACCGGGCAGTCCAGGTAGACGGTGAGGTCGGGAACCAGACCGCCCGTGGCGAAGTGGGTGATGTAGCGCAGCGCGTCCAGGTCCAGGCCGAGGCCATAGCCCTGGTAGGCCAGCGTCGAGTCCGCGAAGCGGTCGCAGACCACGCACTGGCCGGCGGCCAGCGCGGGCCGCACCAGTTGGCCGACGTGCTGCGCCCGCGCCGCCGAGTAGAGCAAAATCTCGGCTTCGGGCGTCATGGCCGTGTGGTCGGGGGAGAGGATGACCTGGCGGATCTGGTCACTGATGGGCGTGCCGCCCGGCTCCCGCGTCAGGACGACCGACCAACCGGCCTCGCGCAGCGCGGCGGCCAGCCGCCGCGCCTGGAGACTCTTGCCACTGCCCTCCGGTCCCTCCAGGGTGATAAACACGCCGCGCCGAGCGTCCATCGCGCTACCGTCCATTGCGGTAGATACGCACGCGGCGCCTCGGCTCCTCCCCACTGCTCAGCGACTGGAGCTTGGCGGAGCGGGCCAGCTCGTGCTGGGCGCGCCGTACAAACGAGTTTTGGGGCCTCAATTCGACCATGCTACGAGAGCCGCGCAGAATTTCGTCAATCGCGCTCTGAGCCTCGCGCATGGCCAAGTCGAAAGGGTCCGGTCGGACCTCCAGGCCGAACACATCCGCCAGCGCACTCTCGATCTGGACCACGGTGTTCGTGCGCAGCACGTAGACCGGGATGCCCGTCTGCTCGGCCTCGGTGATGGGCTGCATCCGCTTGCGGTAGTAGCTCTTGAGCGTCAGCAGCACATCGGCGTCGCGCAGCGAGTCGACCAGCAGCACGGGCAGTTGGAGCGACTTGGCTGCCTGGCGCAGCCGGTTCTGGCTGATGCCGTAGGGGAAGACGCGGACGCTGCGCGTGGGCCGCTCGCCTTCGCGGAACCCACCGCGCGGTTGGGCCATCGCCTCCTCGACCTCCTCCAGGTCCTCTGGGGCTTCGCCACGCGGGGCCGCCCCACCACTGCGCGACTGCCGTGACGGCGCGGATACGGTCGCCTTCTGGGTGTGGACCTCGCCGTCGTCGTCACGGTAGCGCAGTTCGGCTGTCATCGGCTTGCCGCGCAGCATGGCGTCCACCGCCTCGGAGACGTTGGGGTGGACCGTCAGGTGTTCCCAGTCCTGAATCTCGACCACTACGTCAAACGTGGGCGGGGCCATGCGCTCCAGCACCGACTTCTGCGTCCCGCGCCGGCGCGCCTCCTCGTCCGACAGGGTGACGGTCTGGATGCCGCCGACCAGGTCGGCCAGCGTCGGGTTGTTCATCAGGTTTGCCAACGTCTGCCCGTGGGCCGTGCCGATGAGCTGGACGCCGCGCTCGGCGATGGTGCGCGCCGCCTCGGCCTCCTGCTCGCGGCCAATCTCGTCAATGACGATGACC
>CAZFUK010000879.1:0-2182 GCA_964522005.1 uncultured Anaerolineales bacterium
GCCCAGGGGCGAGTCGGCCACGATACAGGGCGGCTCGCCGCCCGTCGGGACGATGACGGCGGTGGCGACGGTGAGCAGGTCGTTGGAGGGCAGGCCGTCTGCCGTGGTGATGCGCACCCAGGCGGACGGGGCGGGTGAGCCGCTCGCGCGTGGCACAGTGGTAGCCTCGGCCGGCGCCTCTGACGTGGCTGGGAGGGGGCTGGCTGCCGGGGGTAGCGTCAGCGAGCCCTCGCCCGGCGCCGACCGCTCCGGGGTAGATGGGGGAGTTGTCGTCCCGCCCCCACACGCGCTCACGACCAGGGCGAGGAGTATAATTAACAGGCGACGCACGCGGACTCCTTGTGGCATCAGGGGTAGCTAGATTGTACTCCTCTTTGGCTGTGGATGTGTGTCCGAGATGCAAACAGAGTGTAAAATCAGGAGGGCGGCTTGAGCCAGGCGGCGATTGAACTGAAAGAGGTAGGCTTCGCCTACCGCAAACGCGACTTTGTCCTGCGCAACGTAGACCTGACCATTGAGCGCGGCGAGTTTACCGCCCTCATCGGCAACAATGGCTCGGGCAAGTCCACCCTGATGAAGCTCATCCTGGGCCTGCTCAAGCCGACGCACGGCCGCGTCCTGGTCGAGGGCGTGGACACCCGCTCGGCCAAGGTCTCGCAGTTGGCGCGGCGCATCGGCTTTATCTTCCAGGACCCCAACGACCAACTCTTCGCCAACTCCGTCCAGGAGGAGATTCAGTTTGGCCTGAAGAACCTGGGGCTGGCCGAGGCCGAGATGAAGACGCGCGTCGAGGCCACTCTGGAGCAATTCGGGCTGACCGCGCAGCGCGACATGTTCCCGCGCTTCCTGTCGCGCGGCGACAAGCAGAAGGTGTGCATCGCCAGCGTCGTCGCCATGCAGCCGTCCATCCTGCTGCTGGACGAGCCGACGACGGGCCAGGACCACCGCGACGCCCGCCAAATTCTCGACCTGGCGACGGCCCTCAACAGTCAGGGCATCACCATCCTGCTGGTCACCCACGACCTGATTAACGTCGCCGAGTTCGCCCGCCGCGTCATCGTCCTCAACAACGGCGACATCCGCCGCGACGGCCCCACGGCCGAGGTGATGAGCGACCTCGACCTGCTCCACGACTGCCACCTGGCCCCGCCGCCCAGTGTCGCCCTGAGCCTGCGCCTGCGGGACGCCGGCTGGCCGCTGGCCCTGAGCGCGCGCCAGTTCACAGCTCAGGCCCGCGAGCGGCTGGACTCGAATCACCTCCAGGGGGAGGTCAAAGCATGATTCTCGAAGAACGCGGCCGTCTCACCCACGTCGACTCGCGGGTCAAAATCCTGTGGCTGCTGGCGACGCTCGTCGCGGGGCTGGCGTTTATCTCCCCCATCGCGCTGAGCCTCATCCTGGCTAGCATCATCGTCGTCGCCCTGGCGGGCGGCGTCCTGGGCGACACGGTCAATCGCATGAAGGGGCTGGTGACGATTATCCTGGTCATCGGCCTGATTCTCGGCCTGACCGTCCCCGGCGAACCCCTCTTCTACCTGATTCCGCCGGTCGTGCCCCTCATCGGCGGCTCGCTGCCCATCAGCCTCGAAGGCCTGCAACTCGGCCTCGTCTCCAGCCTGCGCATCCTCGTCTTCGCCGCCCCCATCCTCATCGTCACCATGACCACCAACAACTCCGACCTGATTCGGGGCTTGATGTGGTACCGCCTGCCGCCGGACTACGCCCTCATGATTACCCTGGCCCTCAATTTCGTGCCGGTCTACATCGGGGAGTTGGAGCGCATCGCCGACGCCCAGAAGGCGCGGGCGCACTCGCTGGTGGACCAGGGCTTTATCGGCCGCATGCGCGGCATGGTGCCCATCTTCGTTCCACTAACGCTCAACGCCGTGGACCGCGCGGATACCATTGGCAAGGTGCTGGAGATGCGCGGCTTCGCCCGGCGCGAGCTTCGCCTCGACTTCGACCGCCTCAACGGGGCTAGTTGGGTCCTCCTGCTCGGCTCGCTGCTCCTGCTGCTGGCCGCCCTGGCGACGATGGTCACCGGCCGCGACTGGCTCACATTCTGGCTGCCGGGCGGTTCGTGAGTACAATTGGGACTAAGTTCGTCTCACCTGTCACCCTATGCTTAGGGAGAACACCATGACCCAACAACTGGCCTCGCGGGCGCGGGGCCTCACCTTTG
>CAZFUK010000880.1:0-2177 GCA_964522005.1 uncultured Anaerolineales bacterium
GTCGAGGAAGCCCCCCCGCCCGAAGTCGCCCACGGCCACGGAGTGGGGGGATGTCCCCGCGCCGTCGGGCGAGGTGGGGGCGGGGTTGAAGTCGCCTGTCCCCGTACCCAGCAGGATGCTCACATTATTGGAGGAACCTAGTCCGACCGCAGCCAGGTCGAGGATGCCATCGCGGTTGAAGTCGCCCGCCGCCACGGAGCGAGGAAAGTTGCCTACGCTTTCGGTCCCGAACGTGGTGAAGTCGCCGGTCGCCGAGCCGAGCAGGATGCTCACATTGTTCGAACTGTTATTGACGACGGCCAGGTCGAGGAAGCCATCCCGATTGAAGTCGCCCACGGCGATAGAGATGGGATTGGTAGCCACGCTCTCGGGCGAGGTGGCGGCGGCGGTGAAGTCGGCGGCGGCGCAGGCGTTGGCCGGGCAGGTGTTGAGCAGGATGGTGACGCTGTCGTCGTTGTAGTTGGCGACGGCCAGGTCGGGGCGACCATCCAGGTTGAAGTCGCCCACCGCCAGGAAGTTGGGGACGCTCCCCACGCTTTGGGGTGAGGTGGCAGCGGCGGTGAAGTTCCCGGTCCCATCGCCCAGCAGGATGGTGACGGTGTCGGAGCCGGCGTTGGCGACGGCCAGGTCGGGGCGGCCGTCCAGGTTGAAGTCGCCTACTGCCAGGGAATCAGGACTGCTCCCCACGCTTTCAGGTGAGGTGGCAGCGGCGGTGAAGTTGCCCGTGCCATCGCCCAGCAGGATGCTGACGCTGTTGGAGCCGGCGTTGGCGGCGGCCAGGTCGGGGATGCCGTCCAGGTTGAAGTCGCCCACGGCCACGGAGTAGGGCAGGCTGCCCACGCTTTCGGGCGAGGTAGCGGCGGCGGTGAAGTTGCCCGTGCCATCGCCTAGCAGGATGCTGACGCTGTTGGAGCCTGCGTTGGCAACGGCCAGGTCGGGCTTGCCGTCGAGGTTGAAGTCCCCCACGGCCACGGCGTCGGGATTGGCCCCTACGCTCTCGGGCGAGGTCGGGGCGGGCGTGAAGTCGCCCGTGCCCGTGCCCAGCAGGATGCTGACGGTGTTGGAGCCTAAGTTGGCGACGGCGAGGTCAGGGGCACCGTCCCGGTTGAAGTCGCCCACCGCCACGGACTGTGGCCCGCTCCCTACAGTCTCGGGCGAGGTGGCGGCGGCGGTGAAGTTGCCCGTCCCATCGCCCAGCAGGATGCTGACCGTGGTGGAGCCGGAGTTGGCGACGGCCAGGTCGGGCCAGCCGTCGCGGTTGAAGTCGCCCACCGCCACGGAGGCGGGGTTCGTCCCCACGCTTTCCGGCGAGGTGGCGGCGGGGGTGAAGTTGCCTGTCGCCGCTCCCAACAGGATGCTCACACTGCCGGCATTGTAGTTGGCGACGGCCAGGTCGGGGATGCCGTCCAGGTTAAAGTCGCCCACTGCTATGGCGTCGGGATTGAACCCCACGCTTTCCGGCGAGGTCGGGGCAGGTGTGAAGTCGCCGGCGCAGACCGGCGTGGCGGACGGCAGGGGCGGCCGTGTGGCGGTGGGGGTGGCCGTGGCGGTCGCTGTGTTAGTCGGCGCGGGCGTCGCGGTCGGCGTACCGGTCGCCGTGGCCGTAGCCGTCGCGGTCGCTGTGGTAGTGGCGGTGGCCGTGGCGGTGCCGGTCGCCGTCGTGGTGGCCGTCGGCGTGGACGTGCTGGGTGAAGCCGGGATGTTGATACACCCGCTATTCTTGTTCTGCGGGTCCGAGCCGCTGCGCAGGTAGAAATCACTGGCGTTGTTGGCCGTATCCACCCCGCTGCCCATCGTCCCGCCCACCTTGCGCTCGTAGGACTGGTCAGCCGTACCCGACATGGGCGTCAGCGTCGTTCCCTCCTGGTAAGCCGACCCGCCGCTCATCCCGACCGCGTCAATAACATTGTTCGCCCCATCAAGAATAGCAATACCGCCATTATTCGTAATATCAGTGGCGTAGGTTTGGTCTCCCGTTACCGATCCGCTATACGGTCCATTTGTGAGGTTGCTGTTGGTGAACAGGTAGCGGCAGCCCGGACCCAGCAGCGTCCCGCCGGGAATCGTCGCCCGCGTGGCAAGCGTCCCTGTGCTGGTCGAACCGTTGAGCTTCCAGCCGCCAATGTTGACCGTCGAACCCGTCGGATTGTACAGCTCGACGAACTCGTCGTTGGCGC
>CAZFUK010000881.1:0-2177 GCA_964522005.1 uncultured Anaerolineales bacterium
CCGGCTGGCCCGTCGTCCTGGGCCGGCGTACGGACCACCCCGGCGGCCTGACCGTCATGCTCTACGGCCACTACGACGTCCAGCCGCCCGACCCGCTGGACCAGTGGCTGTCGCCGCCCTTCGAGCCGACCATCCGCGATGGACGCCTATATGCGCGCGGTGTGGGCGACAACAAGGGCCAGCACTTTGCCAACATCCTGGCACTGGAAAGCCTGCTGGCCGTCCAGGGGCAGTTACCCGTCAATGTCATTGTCGTGCTGGAGGGGGAGGAGGAGATTGGCAGCCCGCGCATGGCCGACTTCGTGCGTCAGCACCGCGACAAGCTGAAAGCCGACCTCGTCATCACGTCGGACGGGCCGGTGCATGAGAGCGGCCAGGCGTGTATCCACTTTGGCGTGCGGGGGATCATCTCGTTTGAGCTGCGGGCGCGGGGGGCGAAGCGTGACCTGCACTCGGGCAACTTCGGCGGCGTCGCGCCCAACCCAGTCTGGACGCTGGTTCACTTGCTCGCTACGATGAAGAATAGCCAGGGCCAGGTGACCATTGACGGCTTCTACGACCGCGTCCAGCCGCCCACACCGCTGGAACGCCAGGCGTTGGACAGCTTACCGGTTGACGTGGCGCGGGTCAAGGCCGAGCTAGGGCTGACCCAGTTCGACGCGCCCCACGACCGCCCCTACTACGACCGCCTGTCCGTCTTCCCCACCTTCACGGTCAACGGCTTCCACTCCGGCTACGGCGGCCCCGGTACCAAGACCGTCCTGCCGAGCGAGGCGTTCGCCAAGTGCGACATCCGCCTGGTCGAGGGCATGACCGTCGAGGACACCTTTGCGAAGGTCGAGGCGCATGTGAGAAAGCACGCGCCCGACGTCGAGTTCATCCGCCAGGGCAGCATGGAGCCGTCCAAGACGCCCATCGAGTCGCCCTTTACGGAGCCTATCCGCCAGGGCGTGGCCGCCGCCCACGGCCAGGAGCCCCTGCTCATCCCGGCCCTGGGTGGCAGCCTGCCTGATTATGTCTTCACCAAAATCCTGGGCATCCCGGCCTTCCTCGTGCCCTACGCCAACCCCGACGAGTCGAACCACGCGCCCAACGAGAATTTGGAATTGTGGCGCTTCATCGCGGGGGTCAAGACCGGCGCGGCGATGCTCACCTACCTGGGGGCGAGGCAGTCGTGAGGGAGTGGGGTGGATGCAGACACCAATCAGCCCGCTTCTGACGGCGCTTGATCTCATCGGAACCTTCGCCTTTGCGCTGAGCGGCGCGGCGGCGGGCATCAAGCACCGGGCGGACCTGTTTGGGATGCTGGTGCTGGCGTTTGTGGCGGCCACAGCGGGCGGTCTGACGCGCGACCTGCTGATTGGCGCTGTCCCGCCCGCCGCTATCAGTGACCTGAACTACACCTTCGTCGCACTCGCAGCCGGGCTGATTCTGTTTGCGCTGCCCAGGGTGGCCCGCCAGGTAGGCCCGCTGGTGGCGCTCCTCGATGCGGCCGGGCTGGCCGTGTTTGCCGTCAGCGGTACGGACAAGGCGCTCGCCTATGGCATCCACCCCGTGAGCGCCGCGATGCTCGGGATGGTGACGGGGATTGGCGGCGGCATCGTGCGCGACATCCTGGTCAACGAGGTCCCCTTCGTTTTGCGCCGCGACCTGTACGCCGTGGCGGCCCTGGCGGCGGGCGCGTTGGTCTCGGTCGGCCACGAGTTGCACTTACCAGCCGCCCCGGTAGGTGGGGGCGCGATGCTGCTGTGCTTTGTGCTGCGCGTGCTGGCGATCCAGCGTCGTTGGGGTCTGCCCCTCGCCCCGACCGATGGTGATGAGCGTTCGGGGGAGATGGCGCTCGGCTCGAGCGATCGGGGACCTGAACGGTGAGGTGGTAGGGGCGAGGTCCCCTCGCCCGTGGCTTGCGCCGGGATATGCAATGCCATCGGGCGGGGCGACCTCGCCCCTACCGTCCCCATACCGCATTACGGTGTCATGCCAAGCCCCCCTTCCTGCCCCTCGTCTGGCGGGGGAGGGAAGGGGGGCTGAATGCGACAACCTACGGGTGCGATATTCCTACTTGCCGGGTGTCGGCGCGGGAGCGGGGGCCTGGGGGACGCCCTGGGGCGCACCGCCGCGCAGCGAGACCTGGCCCTGGCGCGAGTAGTTGATGGACTCGCCCAGGATGCGCGCCG
>CAZFUK010000882.1:0-2176 GCA_964522005.1 uncultured Anaerolineales bacterium
CGCCGCGGGTGACGGAGGAGGACAGCGACTCCGCCGTCAAGGCGGTCGGTATTGCCGTGGACGAGATGGAGCGCGAGCTGCGCAAGCGCAAGACGCGCATCGAGCAGCGCCGCCGAGGCCCTGGTGTCGGCGAGGCGCTGGCGGCGGAACAGGCCGCTGCCCTTGACGACACCGATGACACCGACGACGAGGATGACGTCCCGCCCGCGGAAGACCGCTAACGTTTTCCCTGTCTACAACGCGATTCTGAATGACAACAGGCCGCTGGAGAGTTTCCAGCGGCCTGTTCGTTATGTACCCGCTAGACCTGACAGGTTTTTAGAAACCTGTCAGGTCTCCTACCCTACTCCTTTTGCCACCAGATGACGGCGGCGTGGCGTTCGCGGGGCCGCACGGTCAGCCCAGCGGTCCCCTCCTCCATCATAGGCGCCAGCGCGGTACGTAGCTCGGCGTCACGCTGGGAGTCGGGGCGCAAGCCGAGCCGCCGACGGTAGAGGCTCAAGGCGGCGTCCCAGTCGGGGAAGACGAGCGTGGGCTGGACCGGAACCAGGGTGACGTTGACGGGCAGGCCCAGGTGGAAGGCGACCGCCGCCGCGTCCAGGTAGGTCGGGCCGGTCGGCACGCTCCAGCCCCTGAACTGCCGCCAGAGCGGGGCGATGGCGCCGACCGGGTGGGTCAGCGTCAGGAACAGGACGGCCCACCGACGCGCGGCCCGGTCCATCGCCTGGATAAACGGGGCCAGGTCGGGCACGTCGTAGGCCACGTTGGCGCACACGACGAGGTCGGCCGGCGCCAGGTCGGGCTGGGCGTCGGGCCAGGGGCGGGGCACGATGCGAACGTTAACCTGCCCCGCCACCGCCTCGGCCAGCACCTCGCGCATCCCCGCCGACGGCTCGACGGCGACGACCTCCCGCACGCGGCCGGCCAGGGGCGTGGTGAAGCGGCCGCCGCCCGCGCCCACGTCAATGGCCGTGACGTTCGGGCCGAGCCAGGGCGTCAGGAAGCGAATCAGGGGCTCCTCGCGGCCACGCATGACCGCGTTGACGGCGCGGAAGCGGTCGGCGTGCTGCCGCCAGCCGTCGGCGCTCGACGGGGTCGGGTCGGGGTCTTCTGGGGGCGGCGCGGCCCACTGGAGAAGCTGCTTACGCCACCGGTCGGGGGGAGTGGGACTAAGCATAGTTCATGGACATGGACAACTGCATGAGGAAACAACGGGTTACAGGTCAGCGAGGAGAGCTTCCAGGTCCGCGTAGTCATAGGGCGGACGCCGCTGAATGGTGAGGACAGCTACCTCATGCCACTGGTCATTCACCGCGTAGACAATCCGCCACTCGTCCAGTCGAATGCGCCTGACTTCCCAGCCGGGCGCAAGTTTGATCCGAAGGGTTTGTGGTACATCTAGAGGCCGACTGTCAGACGGTCTCGCCTCGACCGCTAACTCATCCAGAGCGCGAAGGAGACGTTGACGAATATGACCAGGCCACTGTTTTCTGGCGTCATGGACTGAGGGCTTGACCCAGACTTTAAATGGAGCCGTTTGATGAGTGGTCTTCTTCCTCGGCACGCCATTCCTCGCGAATGCTATTCCAGTCGAGCCAACCGGCCACTTCGGGGCGTCCCCCCGCTGTCTCCAACTCGGCCAGCGCCTCGGAGGCTAACTTGATGTCGGTGATGTCCTCGATCCAGTCTATTAGCGCCTCCCAGGCTTCGATGTCCAGCAGCACACCCGTCTGTCGCCCGTCCCCATTCACGACAAACTGCGCCGACTTCAGGGCTTCAGTGACGGTCATAAACTATCCTCCTACCCCAAGTAAGCCTTCTTGACGCGCTCATCCCCGGCCAGCGAGGCGGCTGATCCCTCAAACGTGATGCGCCCGGCCTCCAGGACGTAGCCCCGGTCGGCGTGCTGGAAGGCCAGGTGGGCGTTCTGCTCGACCAGGAGGATGGTCACCCCCTGGGCGTGCAGGTCGCGGATAATCGAGAAGATTTCGCGGATAATGAGGGGGGCCAACCCCAGGCTCGGCTCGTCCAGCAGCAGCAGGCGCGGGCGACTCATCAGGGCGCGGGCGATGGCGAGCATCTGCTGCTCGCCGCCGCTCAGGGTCCCCGCCAGTTGGTAGCGGCGCTCGGCCAGGCGCGGGAAACGGCGGAACTGCTCCGCGATGTCGGCCTGCAC
>CAZFUK010000883.1:0-2160 GCA_964522005.1 uncultured Anaerolineales bacterium
CGAACGAGACGTTGGACACGCCCACGCTGGTGAGGACGCCGGGGCACTCGGCCTTAATCTGACGGATGCCCTCGATGGTCCAGCGGGCGTCCTCGCGCAGTTCAGCCTGGCCCGTCGTGACCGGGAAGACCTGGGGGTCGAAAATCAGGTCATGGGGCGGCAGGCCATACTCCCCCACCACAATGTCGTAGATGCGCTTGGCGACCGCCACCTTGCGCTCGACCTCGTGGGCCATGCCGATCTCGTCAATGGTCAACGCGATGACCGCCGCGCCGTGGGCCTTGATGATGGGCAGGTAGGTGTCAATGCGCTCGCGGCCGCGCTCCAGGTTGACCGAGTTGACGATGGCGCGGCCAGGGCAGTGCTCCAGGGCGGCCCTGACCACGTCGGCCTCGGTCGTGTCAATGACCAGCGGCGCTTCGACCGCCGTGCTCAGCAGGTGGACCAGCTTGCCCATCTGCGCCGCCTCGTCGGCCCGCTCCGTCAGCGCCGTCTGGACGTCCAGCGTATGCGCCCCGCCCTCGACCTGCTCGCGGGCGATGCTGACAATGTCCTCGTAGCGGTCTTCGAGCAGCAGGCGCTTGACCTTACGGCTGCCCTGCGCGTTGACGCGCTCGCCGATGAGCATGGGCGGCGGGTCCTGGGTCATGGACGTGGCGCCCATGGCCGACGACACCAGGGGCAGGCTCGGCGCGTCGGGCCGCACGAGGTGCGTCCAGCCATCCACGCGGGTCGCGGGCTGGAAGTCGAAGCCCAGGCTGTAGGCCGGCTTGTCGTGGACGGCCGCCAGGATGGCCGACAGGTGGGCCGGCGTCGTGCCGCAGCAGCCGCCCACGACCCGCACGCCCAGCTTATGGACGAAGTCGCCCAACTCGCGTCCCATCTGCTCCGGCGTCTCAGGGTAGACCGCCTCGCCGACGCCGGTGTTGATGGGCAGGCCGGCGTTGGGGATGCACGAGACCGGGATACGGGCGTTCTCCGTCAGGTAGCGGATGGGTTCGCGCATGTGCTCTGGGCCGGTCGAGCAGTTCAGCCCGACGAGGTCAATGGGCAACGACTGGAGCGTGGTCAGCGCGGCGGCGATGTCGGTACCCAGCAGCATACGGCCCGACGTGTCGAGTGTCACCTGACATTGGAGCGGGACGCGCCGCCCGACCTCCTGGAAGGCCCGCTGCACGCCAAAGATGGCCGCCTTGACCTCCAGGATGTCCTGCGACGTCTCGATGAGCAGCACGTCCACCCCGCCCAGCAGCAGCCCGGCCGCCTGCTCGCGGAAGGTGTCCACCAACTCGCCAAACGTGATGGCGCTCAGCACCGGGTCGGTGGACGAGGGCAGCAAGCCGCTCGGCCCAATGGAGCCGGCCACGAAGCGGGGCCACTCGGCGCTGTCGTACTCGCTCGCCAGGCGCTTGGCGAGCCGCGCCGCCGCCTGGTTGATCTCGACCACGCGGTCCTGAAGGCCGTACTCGCGCAGGGTGAGGCGGTTGGAGCGGAAGGTATCCGTCTCCAGGACGTTGACGCCGACCTCCAGGAAGGAGCGATGCACCTTCTCGACGGCGCTCGGTTTCGAGATGACGAGGTAGTCGTTGCAGCCCCAGTACGGGTCGCCGCCGAAGTCCTGGGCGGACAGGTTCTGGGTCTGGAGCGACGTGCCCATCGCCCCGTCGTAGACGAGAACGCCCTGGGCTAACAGGTCGAGATAGCGAGATTGGAGTTGGGTCATGTGGTAAATCCTTGACGAAAGACGAAGGACCAAAGACCAATGATTGAAGATTGAAGACTAAAGACTTCTTGGTCGTTGGTCCTTCGTCCTTCGTCGTCTACAACAAAAAACCTCTTCTGTGCGAAGAGGCAAATGGACCGAGGTCAACTTGCTCTCATCTGCCAGACTGGCCGTCTGCCGGATTTGGCACCAATGGAAAGGAATTCAGAATTATGGATTAAGAATGAAGGACGCGTCTTCCTTCCTAATTCTTAATTCCTAACTCTGCCTTCATTCCACGGTTGCCGGGGTTTCACAGGGCCGTTCCCTCCACCCCTCTGGATGAGCGCTATCAGGTTGTGCTTATATTGTAGCCGAGAGGATTTCGGATGTCAAACATCCTTGAGCGCGTACTGGACCGCCTCCTCCGCCGTCATCGCCTGGCCCTCGGCCCAGGC
>CAZFUK010000884.1:0-2160 GCA_964522005.1 uncultured Anaerolineales bacterium
ATCCATCTACGAGGTGAAGTTCTACCCGCACAGCTACGGGTTTCGACCGTTTCGGTCGGCCCATCACGCGGCGCTGAGGATCAAGGACCTCATCGGCAAACGGGGGTACACTGTCGCTATCGAGGGAGACATACGCCAATGCTTCGACCGCATCCATCACGGCAAGCTGCTGAGCATCCTACGCCAGACCATCCAGGATGAACGCCTCATCAAACTGGTGAAAGCGATGCTCAAAGCGGGCCTGATGGAGGACGGGGCCTGGCATGGGACGGATGACGGCACCCCGCAGGGAGGCATCGTCTCCCCACTGTTAGCCAACATCTACCTGAACGAACTGGACCAGTTCATCGCCGCGAAGTGGGCGGCTCTGACCGAGGTGGAACGACAACGACGACGACGCCAGCAGACGGCCACGCCCTGCTTCATCACGCGCTACGCCGACGACTTTGTCGTCCTAGTGCAGGGTGACGAGGACATGGCCCGAAGGCTCAAGGCGGAAATCGCGACGTTCCTGCGCGATGAGCTACACCTGGAGCTATCGGAGAGCAAGACGCTGATTACTCCAGTGGAACAGGGCTTCGACTTCTTAGGCTTCCACATTCGGAAGTACAAGCACGCGAGCCTGATTACCCCTTCACGCAAAGCCGTGACTAAGTTCAAGGCTCAGGTGAAAGCGCGAGCCTGGGTGGGCTTTAGCGCTGACGATGTCAGCGGTATTGTGACCCTCAACCGGTATCTCATCGGGTGGGGTCAGTACTACCGACGCGTGAGTAGCGCGCGGACGTTCAGGCAGCTTGACACATACGTGTGGTGGCGGGTCATGCGAACCACCTACCGCCTCCGCGTGCTCAGGCACAGCCTGACGTTTGCCCAACACTACCGCAAGCACCGCATCTTCTATCGGTTCGATATCAATACCAAGAACCGCTGGCGACGCGGGGGCCACTACGGAGCGTGGGCAGATGCCGCCCACCACAACGCGTACATCGTCGTGCGCTTGGCCTTCCTCCCCATTGTGTACATTCGGCTCCACCCGCAACTGAACCCCTACCAGCCCAACGAACGCGCCGCACTGGAACGGCAGCGCGCCCTTCAGGCGTTGCTGGCTGACCTGCAACGGAACGCACCGACGGTGAATAGGGACTACGGGGCGGAGTGGCGCATTGCTCGGCGCAAGGTCTTGACCGACGCTGGCTACGAGTGTCAACGCTGTGGCCGCCCCCTTCGAGGGCGGCAGGCCAACGTCCATCACCTGAAACCCTTGACGCAATCCAAGTCCCGTCGACAGGCGAACTTGCTGGAAAACCTCATCAGCCTCTGCCCGAAGTGTCACGCGCTCGCTGAGCGAGAAGGACAGACCGGGAAAGACCGGGCCTGATGGGAGTGCTATGGTTATCCTGGCGAGCCGGATGCCTCGAAAGGGGCACGTCCGGTTCTGAGAGGGGGGCGTCGAAACCGACCAGTCGCAAGGCTGCTACGGCGCCATGCCCCTACTCTACTCAAAGCGCGCGGCTCGGCCCAGGGCATCGCCGCGGGGACGCTAGCTGACGCCTGCCAGCGCACGCTGGCCCTCACCGGCACCATTTTCAACGGGTATAGCTCTTCGCTGTTCTACCTGTTGTGGCGCTTCTCGCGGGCCGTGCGCCTGGAGTTCGGCTATCGGGACGAGGCGCGGTGGATTAGCCGCTATGGCGTGCTCGAGCGGATCACGAAGAAGGACGCCGACGCCTACGCCGACGACGGCCGCCAGTCGAAGCGGCGTAGCTACTACACTCGCACGGTCGAGAGGCCCGGCGTCTCGCCCCTGGCGCTCTTCCATCTCATCGGCAATACCGTCTTCTTGCGCCTGGCCGATGTCGCCCACGATCTACCCCCCTACGAGGAGCAGGTGGTTCTCTACCCCCTGGACGAAGGCGACGGGGCTGAGCCGTCCCAGGCGAGGTGCTATCGGCGCCTGGCCGAGGAACTGCGCCACGCCTTACGGGACGCCCTGCGCCAGGGGTCCAAGCGCCTGTTGGCAACCTACCTCCAGGCCCTGCTGTCCTACCCCGATGCGTGTACGCGAGGCGAAACCGTCCTTGACCCGCGCAGCGGGGATGTCCTCGCCTACGCGCCCCCGTTGCCCCAGGACACCCTGTACCCGAAGGAGCGGGCGCTGGT
>CAZFUK010000885.1:0-2159 GCA_964522005.1 uncultured Anaerolineales bacterium
CACCTTTGTCCTGTTCGGCCACTGGATGGAGATGCGTTCGCGGCGCGGCACGAACGAGGCGTTGCGTGCCCTGTTCGACCTGGTGCCGCCTCAGGCGACCGTGATCCGCGACGGCCAGGAGGTGACCATCCCCAGCGCCGAGGTCCAGGCGGGCGACTTGGTGGTTCTCAAGCCGGGCGACAAGGCGCCGGTGGATGGGGAGGTGGTTGAGGGCGAGACCAACATGGATGAGGCGTTGGTGACGGGGGAGAGCGCGCCTGTTCACAAAGCTCCTGGCGCGTCCGTCGTCGCCGGTTCCATCAATCGCTCGGGCAGTATTCGCTTCCGCGCGACAGCGGTGGGCGCGGAAACGACGGTGGCGCAGATTGTGAAGCTGGTCCAGCAGGCCCAGAACTCGAAGGCGCCGGGGCAGCGGCTGGCCGACCGCGCCGCGCAGTACCTCGTCATCCTCGCCGTGGGGTCGGGAGTTGTCACCTTCCTGGCCTGGTACTTCACCGGCGCGTCGCTCATCACCGCCCTGACCTTCGCCATCTCCGCCGTGGTCATCGCCTGCCCGGATGCGCTTGGCCTGGCGACGCCCACAGCGGTGGCGGTCGGGACCGGTATCGGCGCGCGACACAACATCCTCATCAAGGACGCGGCGACGTTGGAGAACGTATCAGGCGTGGAGACAGTAGTGCTGGACAAGACAGGCACGCTGACGGAGGGCAAGCCCTCGCTCACCGATGTCGTCGGTACGACGAACAGCGCAACCGAGTCGTTGCTGCGCTTGGTCGCCTCAGCCGAACAAGGCTCCGAGCATCCCCTGGCTGAAGCGATTGTGGCTGGGGCGCGCGAGCGCGGGCTGGTGTTGACCACTGCCCGCCGTTTTGAGGCGCTCAGTGGTCGTGGTATCCAGGCCGAGGTGGATGGGCACGCTGTCCTGGTAGGCAATCAACGCTTGCTGGACGACTACCACATTCCCCTCAACGGGCTGACCGAGACGGCAGGGGAGTTAGCCCAGGCGGGCAAGACGCCCATGTTCGTGGCGGTGGACGGCCAGGCGGCCGGGCTGGTGGCGGTGGCCGACACGGTCAAGCCAGGCTCTCGTGAGGCGGTCGCTCGTCTCAAGCAGATGGGCATTGAAGTGGTCATGCTCACCGGTGACAACCGCCGCACGGCCAAGGCCGTCGCCGACGCGCTGGGGATTGAGCGCGTGCTGGCCGAAGTGCTGCCGGCCGACAAGGCGAACCAGGTCAAGCGGCTCCAGGCGGAAGGCAAGCGGGTGGCGATGGTCGGCGACGGCGTCAACGACGCGCCGGCCCTGGCGCAGGCCGATATTGGCATCGCCATCGGCGCGGGTACAGACGTTGCCATTGAGACAGCCAAAGTGGTCCTCATGAAGAGCGACCCGTTGGACATCATCCGCGCCATTCAACTGTCCCAGGCGACCGTGCGCAAGATGAAGCAGAACCTGGCCTGGGCCTCGGTCTACAATATCCTGGCCATCCCCGTGGCCGCCGGTGTCCTGTACCCGGCCTATGGCATCAGCCTGCGGCCGGAGTGGTCGGCGCTGCTCATGTCACTGTCGTCCATCATCGTCGCCGTCAACGCCGTCCTGCTCCGCCGTGTTGAGAGGCAGTTGAGGTAACCTACCCGCTGAGCCGTTGAGAATGAGGTGAACTATGAGAGCCACCGCATTGTCGAGGCCGTGCGCCACGCCCTGGACCACGAGGCGCCTCGCCGAGGTCAACGTCCACGCGGACCCGTGCGGTCATAGCAGCCTGACGCACACGCCGCGACCGCCCACCACACGGTGGCGTAGGCAGTTGCCCTCTGCGCCCAACTAGATTAGAATTGAGCCGCCTTCGTCTCATTAAGGACGAGGCGGCTCAACCTGGTTGTGGACAACGACTATGTCAGTTTTATTCTTGATTGGGATGTTCCTGCTGGTGATGGCGCCCCTCGCCATCTTCTTCATCGTGGTGCTACGCTTCTACCGCGATGTCAGCCGACCGCCCACCGAGGAGGAACTTCGCGTCGCCCGTGACTACAACATCTGCCCCAACTGCGGCATGTCGCTGGAGCAGCGGTGGTCCCACTGCCCGCACTGCGGGGCCAAGCTTCCGACGGCCGAGCAACGGAACGGGGGAGAAGCGGCCGCGACGAGGGAATAGGGA
>CAZFUK010000886.1:0-2159 GCA_964522005.1 uncultured Anaerolineales bacterium
TCGGCGGGTGGGTGGGGGTGGGGGTGGGCGTGGGGGTGGGGGTGGGGGTGGGGGTGGCCGTGGGCGTGGCGGTCGGGGTGGGCGTGGCGGTGGGCGGCGGGGTCACCGTGGGCGTCGCGGTGTCGGTCGGGGTCGGCGTCAGGCTGGGCGTGAGCGTAAGCGTCGGCGTCAGGGTCTCAGTGGGCGTCGGCGTAACCGTCGGCGTCAGCGTGTCGGTCGGAGTGGCGGTGACGGTGGGGGTAGTGGTGGCCGTGGCGGTCGGCGTGCTCGTCACGGTCGGGGTGAGGGTGGGCGGCGGCGTGGCGGTGGGTGGTTCGGGCGCGCGGGCCAGGAGTGGGAGAAAGAGGAGGCTCGCCGGGGTTTCGGTGGCCGCCGGGGCGGCGTGGCTAAACGGGACCGCCAGGGTTGGAACTGATACAAACACGACGAGACCAACGGCCAACCAGAGGGGCCAGATGGAGTGGCGAGCCGTGGCCTTCAAGCCACGGAGCCAGTGGACAAGGCCAAGGGCCAGCCAGAGAGGCCAGGCGGAGCGGCGGCGCATACGTTCCCCCCAGACGCAAGGTATGGACAGGGGGTAGGCTAGCACGGCCAGGGGGTGGTGTCAAGTAATCGTGTAGGGGCGCGGTCTCCGCGCCAGGGCAGGGTGACCCTGCCCCTACACCCCGGCGTGTCCCGTCTAGCGGTACTCGTCGCGGTACTCGCGCCAGCGGCGGCCTTCGGGCAGCACATAGACTATCTGGCGGTCGGGCAAGAGCATCTGCCCGCGCTCGAAGGGCTGCGCCGCGCCACGCAGGGCGCGTTCGGGCGTGTTCGGCCAGCCCAGCGCGTCCCGAACAGTGCGGTTCTCGCGCCAGAGCCGGCCGAAGCCCCGCACCGGCGCGTAGTGGCCCTCGGGCGGCTCACTCGTCGGCTCCAGGTCGCCCGCCACCCAGCGGTCGGGGTAGCTCGCCCAGACCCCTTCGGCGGTCAGCACGTAGATCAGGGCAATGTCGCCGCGCCAGAACATGTAGCCCCGGTCGAAGGTCTGCTCGGCGGCTGGGAAGTCCACGGCCGGCGCGGTGGGACAGCCCGCCAGGTCGCGCACTTCTTGCGTGTTGCGCCACAGCAGGCCGAAGTGGGTCACCGGCAGGAAGGCGCAGCCGGCGATCAGGGTGGGGGGCGGGGTGGACAACGGGGTCGTGGGTGGGGCGGTGGTGGCCGGCAGGGTGGTGGGTGGGGTATTCGTCGCCGTCAGGGCAGGTTCGGCGGTACTCGTGGACGGCACAGGAGTCGCGGGGGGCGGCGCGGGGGGCCGGGTGGCCGTAGGACGGACCGGGGCGATGGTGCGCGTTGGCGGCGGGAGGGTATCCGTGGGCGCGGGCGGCGGGGTGTCCGTGGGCGCGGGCGGCGTGCCCGTCGGCGTGAGGGTGGGCGTCGCGGTGGGGGAGGGCGTAGCGGTGACTGCCAGGCTCGCGGTCGGGGAGGCGGGCCGGGGCGAGTCCGGGCCACGCTCACCGGCTATGGCCGCCGCTGTCGCCGTCGGCGGCGCGGCCGTCGTCAGCCACTCGGCGCGCGGCACCAGCCGTGTCGAGCAGCCCGCTACCAGGCTCAGGACGAGCGCCAGGCCGCCCAGGTGAAGCCACCCTACCATCCGTGCGTGAGTCATACGCCATTTATCGCATCAGGTCCGGGCGAGTTGCGCCCTGGACACCGGCAGCCGCACGGTAAACGTCGTGCCCTGCCCCACCTGGCTCGCCACCCCAATCTGGCCGCCGTGCTGCTCCACGATGCGCTTGACGATGGACAGCCCTAGCCCGCTGCCCTGGACCGAGCGACGGCGTAGCCGTTCGACGCGGTACATCGTGTCGAAGATGTAGGGCAGGTCCTCGGCCGGGATGCCCTCGCCCGTGTCGCTGATCTCAATCACCAGCTCGCCGGCCGCCGCGTCGTGGACCAGCCGCACGCGCACGCTGCCCCCGTCGTCGGTGTACTTAACCGCGTTGTCGAGCAGGTTGATGAGCACCTGCTTGAGCCGCGCCCGGTCGCCCATCAGGCGCGGCAGGCCGGGCGGCGCCTGGAGACCCAACTGGACCTGGCGGCGGTCGGCGGCGTCCGATAGCTGGAGGATGGCGTCCTCGGCCAGCGCGGCCAGGTTGACGGGCTGGACTTCGAGCGCC
>CAZFUK010000887.1:0-2153 GCA_964522005.1 uncultured Anaerolineales bacterium
CTCCGTGCCCGCCGCCAAGGTCTGGGGAGAGAAGGAGGTCGTGCCGGAGGCGTAGCGGATGCTGCCCGCGTCGTAGGCCACGTGCACCGTGCCGGTGGCGTCCACCGCGATCTGCGGGTTGCCGGTGGGGCGAGCGCGCTCGACCTGAGTCGCGCTCGGGGTGCCGTCGCTGGCGAAGCGGACGACCCGCACCTCATCCAGGACGTCCGTGCCGGCGATGGCCAGCACCGGGCGGTCGGTGGTGGGATCGATCGCCACGTCGTAGCCTCGGATCGTGGCCATCTCGGTGTGGAAGACGTTCCAGCCGCTGCCCTCGTTGTAGCCGACGAAGACCTCGTCGTGACCTTGGGCGTTGGACACCGAGAAGGTGAGGTACAACTTCGGGCCGCCTGAGCCCGGCCGCGTGCGGATGTACACCGGCGCCAGGTTGAGCGGGTCGGTGTTGAACATCTCCGGCATGAAGGTCCCGTTGCCGGTCTTCACGGTGTAGATGAGCTCGCGACTGAAGGTCCCAGTCTCGTTGATATAGAGGACGTGGACGTTGCCCCCCTCCACCGCCAGGTCGAAGTAGGTCGGCGTTTGTCCGTCGACGCCGACCACGACCGTCTCGGCGCTGAAGCTCCCGCTGGCGACGCCGTGCTTGAGCCCGTAGGGGCTGCCCGAGCGGTCCTGGTAGAGCACGTGGGGCTCACCGCTGTTGGTGATGGCGATCCGCACGCCCTTCTCCGGGGAGGCGAAGTCCAGCTGGGCGTCGGTCAGGCCGCAGCAGCCGCTGGGGCAGAAGCGGCTGTTGTCCGCGCAGGAGGTGGCCTCGCACTGGCCCGTGGCGCCGCAGGCGGTCGCGTTGACCGAGGCGCCGGTGGGGCACTGCGCGCAGGCTCCATTGCAGAGGAGGTACCCGGACTGGCAGGTGGCGATCTCGCATTGGTTGTTCCCGTTGCAGCGGACGGAGCTCAGGTGCTGGTCCATGGGGCAGTTGACGCAGTTGGCGCCGCACAGCTCTTGGTTGGCCTGGCAGGGGGCCGCTACGCAGCTGCCGCCGTTGCAGGTGGTGCTGGCGACATTTGGGCATTGGGCGCAGGCGCCGTCGCAGAGGCGGTAGCCTTGGTTGCAGGCCAGGTTGCAGCTGGTGCCGTCGCAGGAGGCGCTGCCGTTGTTGTCGGTGGGGCAGGGGCTGCAGCTGCCGCCGCAGGAGTCGGTGGCGTTGTTGGAGACGCAGACGCCGTTGCAGAGGTGGAAGCCGTTCTCGCAGGCGATCCCGCAGCTGGTGCCGTCACAGGTGGCCTGGCCATGGGCGTCGCCGGGGCAGACCCGGCAGCTCGGGCCGCAGGCCGAGGGATCGCTCGGACGCGTGCAGCGCTCGCCGCACACCTGGTAGTCATTGCCGCAGCTCAGCATGCACTGTCCGCCGCCGCAGCTGGCCGTCCCGTTGGGATCGGAGGGGCAGGCCGAGCAGCGACCGCCGCAGGTGTTCACGTCGTTGTCGGTGACGCAGATGCCGCCGCAGCGGTGGAAGCCGGGCTTGCAGTCGCAGTCGTGGACCTGGAGGTTGCAGGTCTCGTTGCTGCCGCACTGCTCGTCCCGGACGCAGCCGGGGAGGCAGTTGCGCGACCCGATGTCACAGTAGGCGAAGCCGCTGCAGCCGTTGGTCGGGCAGTTCTCGACGCGGGTGCACATGGGCGCGGCCTGCGAAGAGGTGCAGACCTGGCCGGCCTGGCAGCCGCGGTTGCACATCCCGCAGTGGCGGGCGTCGTCGCTGGTGTTGACGCAGCGCCCGTTGCAGAGCACGCGGCCGTCGGCGCAGGGCGTGCCATTGGCGCCGGTGGTGCCGGCGTCGGCCTCGACGCTGCCGTCTCCGTTGCCGCCCCCGCCGCTGTCGTTGGTCCCGGAGTCCTTCCCGCTGTTGTTGTTGTTGTTGTTCGGGGGGACTACCCGGCGCGATTCGCTACAGCCGGTGGCCAGGGAGATCAGCGTCAGGACGCCGAGGAGCGCGAGGGTGTTGTGGCTTCTACAGCTCATTCCAGCGGCATCTTACGCCAAGTGCGCAGAAGCCTTCCCTGCGAGGTGGGACACATTGGCGGCCCGGCGGTCGGTTTTGAGGACTAGAGGCGAAGTCTGGATCTGCATAGCCTGGCGCGGATGAGCACCTCGGC
>CAZFUK010000888.1:0-2145 GCA_964522005.1 uncultured Anaerolineales bacterium
TCCCCCACGACGCCCGCCGCACCGCGCGCAACCTGGGCCACCTGCTGTTCACGCGGCGTGACTGGGCCGGGGCCGAGCGGGCCTTCGCCACCGCCATCGAAGCCACCGAGACGCTGTATCGGGCCAGCGTCGGCCAGGCCGGCCACCAGGGGGAGATGGCCGAAGCCCAGGGCCTCTACACCCACCGCGCCTACGCCCTGGCCCGCCTGGGTCGGCTGGAGGAGGCGGTCGTGACCTGGGAAGGGGGCAAGGCGCGGCTGCTGCGGGAGCGCCTGGCGCTGGACCGTGCCCTGCTGGAGCAGGCGCCGGCCGACCTCCGCGCCCGCTTCGTAGCAGAGCGCGAGCGGATTAAGAAGTTGGAAGCGGAGCAGCCCGAGACCGTCCTGCCGACGCTGCGGCCGATCACCGACGCGGGCAGCGCCGCCGCCGTCCAGAGCGAGCAACTCAGCGACGCCCGGCTCCGCCTCAACCAGACCATCGCCGCCATCCAGCAGGCGCAACCGGGCTTCATGCCCAGGTCTGACCTGACCGCCATTCGCGCCGCCGCCCGGCCGGACCGCCCCCTCGTCTACCTGGGCACGACCGGGCAGGGCAGCCTTGCCCTCATCGTGCCGTCCGCCGACGCGCCGTCAACCAAGGTTCAGCCGGTCTGGTGCGACGGCTTCACGCAGACCGACCTGGAGGCCCTGCTCTTGACTCCTCGCGCCGACGCCGAATCCCATTCATTTCTGTACACTCAAACAGGGGGCGGCTTCCAGGACCCAGACCACAATTACATGCATGAGCACTTGCCCCCCGTCGTCAACACGCTGGGCAAGCACCTCATGGGCGCCCTTGCCAGGACCCTCGAGGACCAGCATATCAACTCTATCACCCTCATCCCCAGCGGTCGGCTCACCCTCCTCCCCCTGCACGCCGCTCGCCTGAAGCAGGGCTACTTCTGCCAGCAGACGTGTGTCGCCCTCGCGCCGGCCGCGCTGACCCTGACGCCGGCCAGCACGCGGCCCGCGCCGCCCGCGAAGGATACTCATCAGTTCTTCGCCGTCGCCAACCCCCTGCCCATTAAAGGTGAGAAGCCTCTGCTCTGGGCCGAGCCGGAAGTCAGGGCCATCGAGGGCGTCTTCCGACCAGCCGAGCCGCCGGTCCTGGCCGAGTACGCCGCTACTCACCCGGCGGTGGTGGAGGCACTCAACGAACTGGCGGAAAGGCCCTGCATCCTCCACTTTGCCTGTCACGGTCAGTTCAACACCGATCAGCCGCTCGACTCCGGGCTGGTCATGGCTCACCGTGAATTCCTCACCCTGCGCGAGCTGTACGGCCTACCACGGCTGAAGGCTCGGCTGGCGGTGCTGTCCGCCTGCCAGAGCGCGATCACGGATTATCGCCGCGTGCCAGACGAAGCCGTCGGCCTGCCCGCCGGCTTCCTGAGCCTGGGTGTGCCGGGGGTGGTAGGCAGTCTGTGGCAGGTGCCTGATGACTCCACGGCCCTGCTCATGGTCAAGTTCTATGAAAACCTGGCGCGCCCTGGAGGCTGCGACCCGGCCCAGGCGCTGCAAGACGCCCAAAAGTGGTTCTGTACGGCTGACGCACCGCGCATCCGCACTGCTATGGTCAACGCCGGCTTGCAGTCGAGCACGGAGTCGGGGGGCCAGGCCAGTCTGGCCGCCCCTGAGCATTGGGCGGCCTTCGTCTACTACGGTGTGTAGCCGCGCCCCTGCCCGACCTTGCCGATTCGCGCGCTCTGTGCTAGCATGCCGCCCGCACAACCAGTCAGGCGACAAGAGGGGGACATATGGCAGACCAGGCCGCATCGCCCGAGGTATATGTCAGCTATGCCGCCGAGGACCAGGAGCGCGTCCGGCCGATTGTGACGCGCCTGGAGGACGCGGGGGTGAGCCTCTGGTTCGACCGCTCGCCCAACGCGGCGGGGGACGCCACGGCGATGGAATCGGCGCTCCAGACCTGCAAGATAGTGCTGGTCATGTGCTCCGACGCTGCGATGCGGGCGCAGCGGGTCAACCAGGAGTTGCAGCTTGCCTGGACCCATGAGCGGCCCTATCTGCCCGTCGTCCTGGAGCGGATGAGCTTCCCCGACCAGGCCGAGGCGTGGCTGGGCAAATGGCCGAAGGTCGAGGTCTTTGGGGC